>DATIUK010000141.1:0-6430 GCA_035466885.1 Casimicrobiaceae bacterium | reverse complement strand
GGCCGCCGTGCCTGCTGGTGGACTTCCGCGGACTGCGCGAGTTCAGCGCCCGCCAGATCGTGGCGACGCTGGGCGCTCGCTGGCCGGGGTTGCGCCACCAGCGCATCGAGTTCCCGGGGTGCGAAGCCACGCCCGAGCTCTACGCCGCGCACCTCGCCCGTGCGCTCGAATCCCGGGCGACGCGCGAGCAAACGATCGCGCTGGTGCGGCCGCTGCTGGGCGACGCGCAGGCAGTCGGCTTTCCGGCGGTGCTGGGCCTCGCGCAAGGCGCCGCGGTTCACGCCGCGCTCGAGCGCGCATTGGGGATACCCGTGTTCGAGATTCCCACCATGCCGACATCGGTGCCCGGGCTGCGGCTTCTCGCGGCGCTGGAGGCGGCCGTGGCCGACCGCGGAGTCCATCGTCGCCACCAGGCCCGCGTACGCGCGCTGACATTCGACGCGAGGGGGACGACGGCCACACTCGACCTCGCCGGCGACTCGGGAAGCGAAGCCGGCGATGGCGAACGCGTCGTCGCGCGCGCGGTCGTGCTGGCGACGGGCCGGTTCAGCGGCCGCGGGCTCGTCGCCGATCGCGCGGGCGCCCGCGAGAGCATCCTCGGCTTGCCGGTGTTCCAGCCCGGCTCTCGCGAGGCGTGGCACCGGCGCGACTTCCTTGACCCGTCGGGTCACGCGATCAACCGCGCCGGGCTCCACGTCGACGACGCTTGGCGACCGCTGGACACCAGCGGAAACCCGGCGTGGCCACGGCTCTACGCCGTCGGCTCCATTCTCGCGCATCAGGACTGGATGCGCTCCAAGTGCGGCTCGGGATTGGCGATCGCGACGGCGTGGGCGGCAGTCGCCCAGGTGGCGAGCGACCTCCGCGGCCCCGGAACCACCTAGGTCGATGATGTCGTCGCCGCTCTTCCAGATGGCACTCTATGCGGCGCTGGTGCTGTGCGCCGCGGGCCTCGCGTGGCGCGCGTCGGCATGGTTCCGGATCCGCATCGGCCCCGACGTTCGCGATGCCACGCCCCTCGGCAGAGTGACCGCCGCGTTGCGCGGGACGGCCGCGACGCTCGTCAGCCGGCGCGTGCCGGACGTGTTGGGCGCGTTCTTCCTCGACGTGCTGCTGCTGCGCCGGCTGTTCGCGACCGCGAAGCTGCGCTGGCTCGCCCACCTCCTCATCGTCGCCGGTTTCACGCTGCTGCTGCTGATGCACGCGCTGGCGCCATTGGTGACCGCCCAGCTGTTCCCGGGCTACCAGCCCACGCTCGACCCTTATCTTTTCCTGCGCAACCTCTTCGGCGCGATGCTGCTCGTCGGCGTGGCGCTGCTCTTCGTCGGTCGCCGGCGTTCGCATGCGAACCCGCGCCCGGCGCGCCACCCCACAGCCGCAGTGTTCGTAGCACTCCTCGGGTGCGTGATCGCCAGCGGATTCCTGCTCGAGGCGCACAAGATCGCCTCCCCGCGCGCATTCGACCGCATGGCCGAGCAGTTCGGCGGTGGGGCCGATGCGGCGAAGCTCGAGCCATTGCGCGCGCTCTGGGCCCGCGAGTTCGGCGTGGCGTTCAGGGACCTGGCGGAGCCGATCGATCCGGCGCTGGTCGAGCAAGGCCGCGATCTGCACCGCGAAGCCTGTGCGGCCTGCCACGCCCGTCCCGCTTCCGCGTTCGTCTCCTATCCGGTCGCCCGGATGATGGCACCGGTGACGCGCTTCCTGGATCGCTGGAACGCGGAGGCGTGGCTGCTCGACCTGCACGTACTCGCCTGTCTGCTTGGCCTCGCCACGCTGCCGTTCACGCGCTTTTTCCATGTCGTCGCTTCGCCGCTCGGCCTGCTCGTCAACGCGGCGACGCGGACTGGCAGGACCTCCGGCGAGGCGCTCCCATTCGCCGCTCCCGCGTCGCAGCGGGCGCTGGCACTCGACGCCTGCGTGCAATGCGGCATTTGCGACCAGGACTGCTCGGTGGCTCCCTTGGCGCGCTACCTCGGCAATCCGGGCCTGCTGCCTTCGCACAAGCTCATTGCCACCGCTGCGATGGCCAGCGGCCGGCTGTTGCGGTCCGGCGACGATGCCAATGGGACCGACGCATTGCGCGCCGCCGACGGCGCTTTCCTCTGCACCGACTGCGGCCGTTGCACCCGCCATTGCCCCGTGGGGCTCGACCTCGCGGACCTGTGGACAGCCGGGCGCGGCGACCTTGCCGCCGCCGGCCTTCCGGCAGCGGCCCAATGGGTGCAGGCACGGCCGGCGCTGGCGTGGGCCGAGGACCTGGCGGCAAGTCCCGGGCAGCCTCCACTCGCCGGTCCGGATGCCGTTTCGGCACCGCTGTCGGCCGACCGCCGCACCTTCTCCCGCTGCGTGCAATGCCAGACCTGCACCAACGTGTGCCCGGTCGTGGCGCACGGCATCGACTGCAGCGATGGCGTCGACCTGACGCCGCAGCGGGTGATGAACCTGCTGCGCCTGGGCATGCGCGACCTCACGCTGGGTTCGCGGATGGTCTGGGACTGCGCCACCTGCTACCAGTGCCAGGAGAACTGCCCGGAGGGCGTGCGCGTGACCGACATCATGTGCGAACTGCGCGCACTGGCCGTCGAGCGCCTGGGGTCCGTCCGACGCAGCAGGGAGGCGGCATGAAGTACGCGCTGTTCCTGGGTTGCGCGATACCGTCGCGGCTGCCGGCCTACGAGACTTCGACGCGCGCCGTGCTCACCCACCTCGGCGTCACGCTGGTCGACCTCGCGTTCAGCTGCTGCGGCTATCCGGCCCGCAACGTCAGCCGCGATGGCTTCGTCGTGAGCGCCGCCCGCAACCTCGCGCTCGCCGAGCAGGCCGGACTTGACGTGCTGACGCCGTGCAAGTGCTGCTTCGGCACGCTGCGGCACGCGATCCGGTTCCTCGACGAGGATGCGGCACTGCGCTCGCGCGTGGCGCAGGCGCTGGCCGCCGACGGCCTTGCCTGGTCCGGGAAGACCGAAGTCATGCACCTCTTGTCGGTGTTGGCCCGGGATGTCGGCATTGACACCCTCGCTGCCGCCGTCCGCGCTCCGCGTAGGGGCTCGCGCGTCGCCGCCCAGTACGGCTGTCATGCGCTGCGACCCGGCAACGTGACCCGGTTCGACAATCCGCAGGCACCGACGATCTTCGAGTCATTGATCCGCGTGACCGGCGCGACCCCGGTCGACTGGCCCCGCCGGCTCGATTGCTGCGGCGATCCGCTGCACGAGGCCAACGCCCCGCTGTCCGCGCGGATGACGCAGGCCAAGATCACCGACGCCCTCGAGTCCGGCGCCGAGGTGCTGTGCACGGCCTGCCCCCACTGCCAGCTGCGCTTCGACTCGGTTCAGGCGAGCGCCCCCGCCCTGGCCATCCGCACCCTGCTCTACCCGCAGCTCCTCGGCCTCGCGCTGGGCCTGCCGGCGGAGTCCCTCGGGCTGTAGCGCCCGGCGCGGCGCGCATCGTCCGCGGACGTTTGCAGTGCGATTGCAAGTGCTCCGACAAGCAAACGCCCTGCCGCGACCTCTCGGTCTGAGCGCTTGTTTGAATCGGCAGCCGGCGGTGCAACCGCCGTTGTGTCTTTGTGCACCTTGCTGGTACTTGCCAGATGGTCAAGCTGCGACGCTGCCGACTATTTCGGGGCCGTCGCCAGGGTTTCGGGGCCTGCCATCATTCCCTGCCGGTCCATCATCGTCTGCATCATCATCTGCATCATGTCCATGCGCTTCTCCATCATCTGCATTTGAACGTTCGGGTCGGCGGGTTTGCCCATTGGCCCGGATTGGCCCATCCCGGCGCCCGCCATCGGCATGTCACCCCGGTGTAGGTCGTGCATCATCGTCATGCCGCGCTGCATTTCCTGGCGTTGGTCCTCCATGATGCTCTGCCGCTCTTCCGGGGACGCGGCGCTGCCCATCTTCTCGTGCAGCGTCTGCATCTTCGCCATGTGCTCGTCCATCTGACCCATTTGCGTGCCCATGGTCATCATCGACCCGGGCTGTGCGGCAGCGACCGTGGACGTCGACACCGGAAACTTGACGGTCTGGGCGAAGGGAGTGCCGGCAGTCAGCAAGAACAAGGTACCAGTGGCGACTGCGAGAGATTTCCTCATGGTGTTCTCCAATTGAGTTGCTGGTGAGTGGGCAACGAACGCGAGTTGCGAACGAGCCCTGCGGGAAGCCGCGCCCGCCTGAAATCCGGGCGCGCGAAAGCCGAGCCGCAGAAGCGTGCTCAGCCACTACGGCGGCTTACAACGTGAGGCGGACGATGCGGAGGGAAAACGGCACACCCGGAGGTTGATGTGCGCCCCGCGCCAGTAGCAGCTCAGGCGCGGAAATAGGCAGGTAGCCGAAGTCGTGATGAGTGGCGACCAACAGCGCAAGCCCTGCGGGGGGCTCTTGCACCAGTTGCAGCACGCTGAGCAAGGGAACGTCGTTGCTGCAGAAGTCCTCGCAGGCGGGCGCCGTACCCTCGTCCGCCGCGTCACGGGACGCGTGTTCAGTTGCGTGGGCGGCAGTGGTCGGCAGGTGCGCAACGGTTGAAACGCCATCCCAACTGCACGCATTCGCGATGCCTATGAAAAGCGCGAAAGTCCACAACCCCAAGACAGCCGAAGCGAGGTATTTGCGATAGCGGTGCAGTGGGCGAGACATAGCGCGGATGAAGCTACCGGGTCAACTCGGAAATTGCCATTGCCGTTTGACGCAAGCCAGGCAGACCGGTGACCGGACCCCTGCGCTCACTTGCGCTTTTGCTGGACGAGCCATACGACCACGGCGGCAACCACGACGACCAGCAGCGCCGGTCCCCAGAAGCCGCCATAGCCAGCCATCCAACCGCCTCCCATGCCGCCGTAGCCATCCATCATGCTCCCGGTTTGCGCCAAGACAACACCGGATGCCAACAGGGGTGCCGCACCAACAGCCATTGCAAGCAACGTTTTCATAGGTATTCCTCAGAGAATCGACGAGCCACTCAAACCGGTCAAGGCGCGCGGACTTGCTCCTCTCGCCTCGACCACCTCACCGGCCCACGGCCAGGATGAACAATGCTGGTTGTTCGAATCACGGAGGCGAATCTATCCGGGTGCACCACCGCCGTCTGTACGGCAGCGAACATGCTGTATTGACCGTCGCCTCCCGGCGGCCTCCCTCGGCAGGCCGCGCACGCGATGGCTGCGTTCCCCGCGATCGTCTGGCTTTCCGGCGTCGGAAGCAGGCGATCTTGTCTTGCTGCCGCCGCCGGCGCTATGTGCGCTGGCGCACGGACCGGCAGCCCAGGGCACGGGACAATCCCCGGGTCGCACCGGATTGGGTGCGCGGTCGCCCCTGCGTATCGCGGGCACGTTCGCCTACCCGTCATCGCATTCCCATCACCGAGGCCGGCCATGTACGACAAAGGAAACGAGTCCACCGGGCCTGACGGGCCCGACACGATCGACGGCATCACCGAAGTGCGCCGGCAGCAAGCCCTGCTCAAGACGGGAGCGTTGCAGAACGCCATTCTCACCAGCGCCAACTTCTCGATCATCGCCACCGACGAGAAGGGCATCATCCAACTGTTCAACGTCGGCGCCGAGCGGATGCTAGGCTATCAGGCCACCGAGGTCGTCAACAAGATCAATCCCAGCGACATCCACGATCCGCACGAAGTGACGGCGCGCGCGCACGCGTTGAGCCTCGAGCTCGCCACCACCATCACGCCGGGCTTCGAGGCCCTGGCCTTCAAGGCCTCGCGCGGCATCGAGGACATCTACGAACTGACCTATATCTGCAAGGACGGCAGCCGCTTTCCGGCCATCGTGTCGATCACCGCGCTGCGTAACGACTATGGCGACATCATCGGATACCTGCTGATCGGCACCGACAACTCCGTGCGCAAGCAGGTCGAACTCGAGCTGCACAATGCCATGGCCGTTGCAAAAAAGGCCAACCTCGCCAAGTCCGACTTCCTTTCCAACATGAGCCATGAGCTGCGCACGCCGCTCAGCGCGATCCTCGGCTTCGCGCAACTCATTGAATCCAGTGTTCCGCCACCGACGCTCTCGCAGAAACGAAGCGTCGACCAGATTCTCAAGGCAGGGTGGTACCTGCTGGAGCTCATCAACGAGATCCTCGATCTTGCGCTGATCGAGTCGGGGAAACTCTCGCTGTCGCTGGAACCGATTTCGCTGAGCGAAGTCATGCGCGAATGCCAGGCCATGATCGAACCGCAGGCGCAAAAGCGCGGCATCAGCGTTGCCTTCCCGCAGCTCGCGGTCCGGTATTTCGTCAAGGCCGACCGCACGCGGGTGAAGCAGCTGCTCATCAACCTGCTTTCCAACGCGATCAAGTACAACAAGGTCGGTGGTGCGGTCGTGGTGGACTGTGTCGCGACCACCGCCGGGCGCATCCGCGTTTGCGTCGAGGACACCGGCGAAGGATTGGCCCCGGAGAAGCTGGAACAG
>DATIUK010000140.1:0-5118 GCA_035466885.1 Casimicrobiaceae bacterium | reverse complement strand
GACGGTGGTCGGCGGAACGTACGATCGGGACAGCGTCGATCTCGCGGCGAGACCCGGTGACCACCGGGCGAACCTCGCGACGCTGCGGCGACTCGTTCCCGACAGCGTCGCCGTGGACGCGCCCGACAGCATGCAGGGTTTCGTCGGGTTGCGCGCCGTCGCGCGCGACCGGCTGCCGCTGATCGGCGCCATGCCCGATGTCGAGGCCGGCGTCGCGAGCGGGCGCCGGATCTGCGCCGCGCGGCTCCGCGAGTTCCCGCGCGTCGCCGGCCTGTACGGCGCCTTCGGCTACGCGTCGCGCGGCCTCACCTGGGCGGCGCTGGGTGGCGAGATCATCGCCAGCCTGCTGGAAAGCGAGCCCGCCCCGGTCGCCGGCCAGCTGCTCGACGCCGTCGATCCGGCGCGCTTCGTGTTCAAGGCGATCCGGCGCGATCCGGCCAATGCTTCCGGTGCGGGTGGGGCAGGGCCGCAGACGGGTTGACGATGCGCAGCCCGGAAGTCGGCAGCGTCTTCGGCTGCCGGAGAGCACGGCGCTTGCCAGCGACTTCGGCGTTGTGTACCTTGAGTCGCGCCGCCGTCAGGGCGCAAGTCCGCGCCGGGTCCGCCGCGTCGATGGCAAGCGAGGCGCAGTGCGCGTACCGGCGCAAACCCCACCACAGGGTTGCGCCGCGTAGGGGCTGCACGGGCCGGCAGGCCCGTCCGGATGGTGCCGCTGCGAGCCTCGGGTGAGGGGAGAGGGCGATGAATCGACACGTGTGGCCCAGGCGAAGCGTCTCCGGCTGGCTCTGCATCGGGTTCGCGCTGCTGCTGCCCGGCTGCTCGACGCCGATCAAGCAGGGACAGGACCTGTCCAGTTCCGGCATCGCCTATTCGGACGCGCTGGCGAATCTCGCCGACGCCACCGCGCTCACCGTGATGGACACCAGCAGTCGCGAACTCCTGCGGATCAGGAAGCGCCAGCCGCGCGACAAGCGCGCCGACACGCTGGACGAAAGCGACAAGGCGATCGGCGGCTACCTGGTGCAGATCGCCGAGCTCAAGAGCCATGTGCTGGAGATCAGGGCCTATTTCATCAATCTCCAGGCGCTGAGCCAATCGGACGCTCCGGAGAAGTCGGGTGCGGCGCTCAAGGACGTGAGCGAAGCGATCAACCAGGCCAACAAGACGCTGCGGGATTCCAAGCGCCCCATCTTCACCGACGTCCAGTTGCAGGCGACGCAGAAGTTCGGGACGCTCGCCGTCAAGGGCGTGCTCGCCCAGCAGGTATCCCAGGCGCTCGAACGCGACAAGGCGATCATCGGCGAGCAGCTCCTCTACGAGCAGCGGATGATGACGGAGCTCGCCGGAACGCTGCAGCGGATCTACGTCCAGGCGAGCGACGCTTTCCGCAGGGACAAGGTGCGCGACCCCTACACGGCGGCGGAACTGGCGGCCAACGCACCGGACCCGGTGCTGGGCGAGGAGTGGGTCGCCAATCGGCGCACCGCGCTCACGGCGCAGTTCCAGAACGATCTCCTGGACAAGGCGGCCAAGGCGTCGGCGCACATGCAGGCGATCTGGGCGGACGTGGTCACCGGCGGGTCGGACCCGGGTTCGCTGCGCACGCTGCTGACGGACGTCGAGAGCCTGACCGCGGTCATGAGCTCCTTCGATCAGGCGGAGAAGGCGAAGGCGAAGCCGTAGCGGCACCGGAAGGGCGACCCGGACGGTTCGCCCGGTATCGTTGGGGACTTGTTTCGCTGCGAATCAACCGAGGGTGCCGCTTCCAAAGGTGGGCGCGATGGCAGAAGCCAAGGCAAAGAAGAAGACCAGGCAGGCGACCGGAGCGCGTCGCAAGAAGGCGGCGACGGCACGACCGCGAGCCGGCGCCGGCGTCTCCCGGGGCGCACCGGCTGGCGAACTGTCGCAGCCGGTGCGCCGCGCGCCGCCGCCGGCCCGAACCCGCGGGGTCGAGGTCGCCGCGCCGCTCGACGTGGACGCCGTGCTCGCGTCCGTCGCCGTCACGCGTGCGGCGCTGGTTCAGGTCCAGAGAAAGCTGAACGCGATATCGGAGGCGGCGCTCGACAAGCTGTCGAAGCAGGAACAGGAGGCCTGGGCCGACGAACTTGCCGCGACGAGCAACGCGATCGTCAAGCTCGACACCGTGGCGCTGCAGGCGATCAACGCCGACTTCGCCGGACGCGTGCCGGAACTGGAGCAGAAGACCGCCGAGCTTGCAGCCAAGCTGCAGAAGATGAAGGACGTCGCCGACATCATTGCGAGCGTCGGCAAGGTCATCGCGATCGTGACCGAGATCGCCGGCCTGATCAAATGACGGCGGGGCAGGCGGGACGCTCGATCGGCGCAGCGTCGCGGTCGTGATCGGCCGCCCACGAGGGGCGCGCGTCAGTTCACTTCTTCTTGCGCGTGGCCGCCCGGCGCGGCCTCGCCTTGCGCCGCGTGACCGACTCGGGCGGTGGCGCCGGGCGATCGGCGCGCGGGCGTCGTCCCGGGTGCAACCGCTGCTGCAGTCCGAGAAGGCGGCTCGCCATGCGGTAGAACCTGGCGTCGCCGTCGGCCACGGCCAGTGCATCGCAGAAGCGCGACAGCAGTTCCAGCTGTGACACCAGCGAGTCGAGCTGCGATGGCTTGACGACGACGTTGGCCAGCGCCTGGGCAAACACGTCCGCAATCGCATCGGCCGCTGCCTGTCCGGCATCGCCGGCCTCGCCCAGGCTGCCGTCGACGAGCTTCTCGACCAGCAGCGCCTCCGGCTGCATCACGGCGTCCCACAGGTTCGGGCTGCAGCCGTAGGCGAGTTCGGCGTCGCGCCGGCACCGGCGCGCGAGCTCGATGGCGTCGGCACGCGCGCGATCGCTCGGCCAGGGGGTGAGCGCCGCCAGTGCGAGCCGGTTGAGAGCGAGGTAGCTCGAGAAGTGCGCGCTGCCCGGCCGGCCCTCGTCGCGTCCGTACGCCCTGGCGCCGTCCTGCAGCGCATCGCGCATGGCCTGCGCAGCGGTGTCGGCTTGCGGTTGCGCCGGGCTGCGGCCGCCCTTGCCCGTGCGCGCGGCGGCCAGCAGGCGCAGCGCGTGCAGATGGGCCCTGCGCTTGCAGGCGCTGCCCAGGAGTGCGCTGCGCTCGGGATTGAAGGCCGGCTTGCCGTCGCTCGCCAGCAGTGCGTCGAGCGTGCCGAGTCGCGCCAGGGCGCCGTCGATCAACGCTTGCGCCGATTCACTCCCGCTCGCACCGGGCGCTGCGCGCGGCTTCGATGTCCGGCGTTTCGAGCCAGCCGGAGTCCCGCCAGCCGGCTCCAGAGCAGCGTCGAACTCGTCCTGCGCTCTTCGCTCGCCCAGTCGAGCCTCGACGTTGGCGAGCTTCTCGATGTCGAGGATCGGCACCGTGCCGTCCTTGTCCTCGGCCTGGACGGCGCGCAGCAGCGCGGCGCGCGCCTTGTCGAACTCGCCGAGCTCGTACCAGGTCGCGCCGAGTGCCGACTGCAGGCCCGGCGCATCGAGCCAGCCGGGCTGGGCGCGGTTCTTGAGCAGTGACTCGAGCGCGTCGACCTGGGCGCGCACTTCGCGGTCGGTCAGGTGGTCGCTCCGGCGCGCGAGCTCGGCGCGCCTGCGCGCCAGCTCGTCGAGCATCTCCTCCGGGGAAACGAAGGGCTGCGCGTCCTGTCCGCCGCCGCCCTCGGACTGCGGCTCGGCGCGCCAGGCCGGGTCGCCGTAGGCCTGGAACGCACCCCAGGTGATGTCCTGCGCGTTGTGCGACCACACGGCCTTGCGCGCGGCGAACACCGCGCTGCCGAACGGCTGGCGTCGCAGCAGCAATTCCTGGTAGAAGGTCTCGCCGAAGAGCTGGGCGCCGACGTCGTCGACGGCCCAGCCGGCCACGACGACGCAGCGGACGCCGATGTCGATGAGCTCGCGCGACACGCTCGCGGCGAGCCGGTTGCCCGAACGGTCGACGTCCACGGTGCCCAGGTGGCAGCAGTTGAGGAACACGACATCAGGGACGACTTCCATCGCCCCGATCTCGGCCGCGGTGATCAGCAGGCCGTCGGACAGCAATACGCCGGTGCGCAGGCGACCGTCGGCATGGTGCAAGGCGAACACGCCGTGCGCCGAGATGTGCAGGATGCGCCAGGAACGCTGGTACAGCGCGGACAGCACCGTGCTCGCGCAGGCGCCTCCCGGCACCGGATTGACCGCGTAGCCCATGCCGCCAAGCAGGCGCGCGACGGCGTCGGCCTCGGCTTGCGCACCGGGCAGGTCGGGCGGATCGGCGGTCCGTGGCCCCGCTGGCGTGGAGAATGCCTCGGCGAATCCCTTGACCGACGGGTTGCCGATCACCAGCGCGGTCCGCTCGATGTTCTGCCGCACGCGGCGGCGGAACCGCGTCGACGACAGCTGGCGGACCACGGCCATGCGCATTGCCAGCGGCCGCTGGTCGCTCTCTTTGCGGGTGGGGTCGTCGGAGAGCATCAGCTCCCACGGCAGGTTCGCCGTCGTCGAGTCGACCACCAGCACCACCTGGTCGAGCTGTCGCGCCGTGTCCTTGAAATCGTGCGGCACCAGCAGCTGGAACAGCATCCGTCCGAAGTCCTTTTTCCATGTGCGGTCGTGGATCTGCTGGCGCACCAGCTTCTCGATCAGCCCGGGCTGGCGTTGCTGCAGCACCGACTCGGCGCGGGCGCGGGCGCCGACGTAGAGGAAGTGCAGCGTGTCGGCGAGCGCGGTCGCCGGCGCGCCGTCCGCGGAAACGGCGACGCGCGTTGCGTCGTCGGCCCCGTCGGTGACGATCAGGCGCGGCCAATAGGCGCCATTGCCGGCGTCGAACAGACGCTGGCGAACGCCTTCGCCGCGCTCGAGCTCCGCCCGACAAACGAGCTGGGTCTGCTGCTGCGCAGCCTGGGCGGCGAGCCGCTCCTGGAGATGACGCAGCGCGTAGGTCGCGGTGATCGCGGTGTCGACATAGAGCTCGACGATGTCCAGCTGCGCGATGCGGATGTCGAGGCGCGTGGTCTCGTGGAAGCGGGCGTTGGCTTCCATCACGCCGCTCACCAGCGCCTCGACCGAGGCTGCCACGGTGAGATTGGCCGAGGAGTTGTAGCCCAGCAGCAGCGTCGAGAGCGAGACC
>DATIUK010000139.1:0-3480 GCA_035466885.1 Casimicrobiaceae bacterium | reverse complement strand
GACCAAATGACGGCCGGCGCGGCCCCGCACCACCGCAGCTCGCAGGCCCCGGCGCCGCGCCGCCCCGGCTGACGGAGGATGTGCATGACCGATCGCCGCGGTGCCATCGCCTTCTGGCTCGTCGTCGGAGCGGTCGGCTTCCTGCTCGTCCCGTGGTACGCGCTGCAGGACAGCGTGTTCCTGCTGACCTGGATTCCGCACTTCGCCGCCAAGGAAGCCGCACCCGCGTGGCTGCAGGCGAGCGCGCACGGTCGCGCGTGGCTCTGGCCGCTGGGCGCGCTGCTCGCCCTCGGCGCGTTGCTGCTGGCGCCGGGCCTTTCGCGCACGGCGCGAGCGAACGGGCTCATCGCCATCGGCGCGACGGGCTTCCTCGCCTTCTTCGCCCAGGGCTTCGCCATCGGCCCGACGGGTTGGTATGTCGAGGCACTCGGCCGGCTGCTGCCGGCGCTCAAGACCGGGCAGTACGGGGTCGGTCTCGGGGCGGCGCTGGTCGTCGCGTCGTTCGCGATGCTGTTCGCGCTCGGCCTCGCCGCGCGCGGCTTCTTCAAGGGCGACGCCTTCGTCGCCGGCAGCGTCGTTGCGGTCGCGTCGCTGGTGGTCGTGTTCACGTTCTTCCCGGTGTTCCGGATCCTGATCTCGGCGATCGAGGACGCCAACGGGCTGTTCTCGCTGTCGGCGTTCCAGGCCCGCCTCACCACCGAGAAGATCTGGGGTCTGGGCTGCATCGCCGGGAGCACCCGCTGCGGCGTCGCCTGGAACACGCTGGCGCTGGCGCTGCTCTGCGCGACCGGCTGCACCTCGCTCGGCCTCGCCTTCGCGCTCATCGCCACGCGCACGGACTTCCGGCACAAGAAGCTGCTGCGCATCCTGACAGTGCTGCCGATCATCACCCCGCCGTTCGTCATCGGCTTGGGCCTCATCCTGATCTTCGGCCGCTCGGGGCTCATCAACCAGTTCCTCGAGTTCGCCTTCGGCTTCCAGCCCGGCCGCTGGATCTACGGCATGCAGGGCGTGCTGCTGGCGCAGGTGTTCGCGTTCACGCCGATCGCGTTCCTGGTGCTGATCGGCGTCGTCGAGGGCGTCTCGCCCAGCATGGAGGAAGCCGCGCAGACGCTGCGCGCCAACCGCTGGCGCACCTTCGTCGACGTCTCGCTGCCGCTGATGCGACCCGGGCTTGCCAACGCCTTCCTCATCAGCTTCATCGAGTCGATCGCCGACTTCGGCAACCCGATCCTGCTCGGCGGCAATTTCGGCGTGCTCTCCACCGAGATCTTCTTCTCGGTCGTCGGCGCCCAGCTCGACCAGGGGCGCGCAGCGACGCTCGGGATCCTGCTGCTCATGTTCGCGCTGGGGGCGTTCTTCGCGCAGCGCCGGGTGCTGGGGAAGAAGGTGTACACCTCGCTCGCCGGCAAGGGCGACTCCGGCCTGCCGACGAAGCTTCCGGACGGCGTCCGGCGGCTGTGCTACGGCATCGCGATCCCCTGGGCGACGCTGACGGTGGTCATCTACGCGATGTCGGTCGTCGGGGGCTTCGTCGAGACCTGGGGCCGCGACTACACGCCGACGCTGCGCCACTACGTCAAGGCCTTCGGCATCGAGTTCACGCCCAACGGCGTCATCTGGGCGGGTGCGGCGTGGAACTCGTTCTGGACGACGATCAAGCTGGCGGCGATCGCGTCGCCGCTGACCGCGACGCTGGGGATCCTCTCCGCGTATCTCCTCACCCGGCAACGCTTCGTGGGCCAGGGCGCCTTCGAGTTCGGAACCATGCTCTCGTTCGCGATCCCCGGTACGGTGATCGGCGTGTCGTACATCCTCGCCTTCAACGTCCCGCCGATCGAGATCACCGGCACGGCGATCGTGCTGATCGTCTGCTTCATCTTCCGCAACATGCCGGTCGGGGTGCGCGCGGGCATGGCGGCGATGAGCCAGATCGACAAGAGCCTCGACGAGGCGTCGACGACGCTCGGCGCGCGGGGTTTCACGACGCTGCGCCGCGTCATCCTGCCGCTGCTGAAGCCGGCGATCGTCGCGGCGCTGATCTACAGCTTCGTGCGCGCGGTCACCACGGTGTCGGCAGTGATCTTCCTCGTCTCCGCCGAGTACGAAATGGCGACCACCTACATCATCAACCGCGTCGTCAACGGCGACTACGGCGTGGCGATCGCCTACTGCTCGGTGCTGATCGTGCTGATGCTGGCCGCGATCTGGCTGATCAACTTCCTGGTCGGCGAACGGAAGCTGGGGCGCCGCGGCACCGCCGCGCCGCGGCTCGCCACCATCGGCCGCAACGCCGCCTGAGCCGGCCGCCGCGCCGACCCGCCCCCGAACCCGACCGCCCTGACCGAGACCACTGCGAGCCGATCATGAAAGCCGCCTCCATCGAATTCCAGAACGTGCGCAAGCTCTACGGCGACGTCGCCGCCGTCAACGGCGTGTCGTTCGGAATCGCCGCGCGCTCGCTGGTGACGCTGCTCGGGCCCTCGGGCTGCGGCAAGACGACGATCCTGCGCATGATCGCGGGCCTGGAGCTCCCGACCTCGGGAACGATCCGCATCGGCGAGGTCGACGTCACCCGAATCCCCGCCGCCGAACGCGACGTGTCGATGGTGTTCCAGAGCTACGCGCTGTTCCCGCACATGAACGTGCTGGACAACGTCAGCTACGGGCTCACCGTGTCGGGGCAGTCGAAGGCGCAGGCGCACGAGAAGGCGCGCGGCGCGCTGGCGACGGTCGGGCTCACCGGCCTCGACCAGCGGCTGCCCTCGGAGCTCTCCGGCGGCCAACAGCAACGCGTCGCCGTCGCCCGCGCACTGGTGCTCGAACCCGCCGTACTGCTGTTCGACGAGCCGCTGTCCAACCTCGACGCCCGTCTGCGCCGGCAGATGCGCGAGGAGATCCGCGACCTGCAGCAGCGCCTCGGGCTCACCGTCGTCTACGTCACGCACGACCAGTCGGAGGCGCTCGCGGTGTCGGACCGGATCATCGTCATGGACAAGGCGGTGATCGCCCAGGAAGGGGCGCCGCGCGAGCTCTACGCGCAGCCCAGGGACAGTTTCGTCGCCGGCTTCATGGGCGAGGCCAACCGGGTGCGGGGAACGCTGCGGCGCCTGGGCGCCACCGACGGCACGATCTCGCTGGGCCCGTTGTCCATCGCGCTGCCGCACCGCGGCATCGCCGACGGCGAGATCGACGTCGCGATCCGACCCGAGGCGATCGACCTCGTCGCGCCCGGCGAGTCGCCGCTCGCGGGCACCGTCAGCAAGGCAGCGTACCTCGGCAACACGATGGAGTACACGGTGGACACGGCGATCGGGCCGCTGTTCGTGATCCACGGTCGCGTCGACCGGCCACTCGCCGCCGGCGCCGCAGTCGGCGTCACGCTGGCTCCCCACGGCGTCATCGCCATCCCGCCGGGCTGAAACGCCCCCGCGGCCCCTCCGGCGGTGACACGGCACGAACTCACGGCCCGCGCCGCCT
>DATIUK010000138.1:0-10579 GCA_035466885.1 Casimicrobiaceae bacterium | reverse complement strand
CGGGTGGCCATGGTGATCGCGCCGAAGGTCTCCGACAGCGTGCCGATCTGGTTGATCTTGATCAGGATCGAGTTGGCAAGGCCCTTGTCGATGCCCTGCTTCAGGATCTTGGTATTGGTCACGAACAGGTCGTCGCCGACGATCTGCACCTTCTTGCCCAGCCGGTCGGTGAGGAGCTTCCAGCCGTCCCAATCGTGCTCGGACATGCCGTCCTCGATGCTGATGATCGGGTACTTGTCGCACCAGGTCGCCATCATGTCGGTGAACTGCTGCGAGGTCAGCGCGACGCCTTCCGATTCGAGCTGGTACTTGCCGTCCTTGAAGAACTCGCTCGCCGCGCAGTCGAGCGCCAGCGCGATGTCCTTGCCGGGGACGAATCCGGCCTTGTCGATCGCCTCGACCAGCAGCTGCAGCGCCGACTCGTTCGACGGCAGGTCGGGCGCGAAGCCGCCTTCGTCGCCGACGGTGGTCGGCCAGCCCTTGCCGTCGATGATCTTCTTCAGCGTGTGGAACACCTCGGCGCCGTAGCGCAGCGCTTCGCGGAACGTCGGTGCGCCCAGGGGGACCAGCATGAACTCCTGCAGGTCGACCTTGTTGTTGGCATGCGCGCCGCCGTTGATCACGTTCATCAGCGGTACGGGGAGCTGCATCTGGCCGGCGCCGCCCAGGTAGCGGTAGAGCGGCAGCGACGACTCCTCGGCCGCCGCCTTCGCCACCGCGCAGGACACGGCGAGCATCGCGTTGGCGCCCAGCCGCGACTTGTTGTCGGTCCCGTCGAGCTCGATCATCGTCTTGTCGATGAACGCCTGCTCGGTCGCGTCGAGGCCGATGATCGCCTCGCAGATCTCGGTGTTGACGTTCTCGACCGCCTTCAACACGCCCTTGCCGAGGTAGCGCGCCTTGTCGCCGTCGCGCAGCTCGATCGCCTCCTTCGACCCGGTCGAGGCGCCGGAGGGAACCGCGGCGCGTCCCGATACGCCGGACTCGAGGACGACGTCGGCCTCGATGGTGGGATTGCCGCGGGAATCAAGTATCTCGCGGGCGATGACATCGACGATGGCACTCATGGCAACTCCTTTGCAGTGTGGTTGAAGACGGGTTCGTGGATGGCGGCCACTCCGGGACGCCGAAAGTATTCGTTCTCGATGAAGCCGGCGCGCTTGACCGTGGCGTCCAGGTCGCGCAGCGTCGCCAGGAGCTCGCGCAGGCGCCCGAGCGGCCAGGCGTTCGGCCCGTCGGAGGGCGCGTGCTCCGGGTCCGGGTGCGTTTCCATGAACACGCCGGCCACACCCGCGGCCACCGCGGCGCGCGCCAGCACCGGCACGAATTCCCGCTGGCCTCCGCTCGAGGTCCCCTGCCCGCCCGGCAACTGCACCGAGTGCGTGGCGTCGAACACGACGGGGCAGCCGGTCGCGCGCATGATCGCGAGCCCGCGCATGTCCGAGACGAGGTTGCGGTAGCCGAACGAATCGCCGCGCTCGCAGACCATGATGTTGTCGGCGCCACTCGCGGTGCGCGCCTTGGCGACGACCTGGAGCATGTCCTCGGGGGCGAGGAACTGCCCCTTCTTGATGTTGACGGGCTTGCCGGCGCGAGCGACGGCGCGGATGAAGTCGGTCTGCCGGCAGAGGAACGCGGGCGTCTGCAGCACGTCGACGACCGCGGCGGCCGGCGCGATCTCGGCCTCGGTGTGGACGTCGGTCAGCACTGGGACGCCGACCTGGCGCCGCACTTCCGCCAGGATGGCGAGGCCCTGTTCGAGCCCCGGGCCGCGATAGGACTCGCCCGAGCTGCGGTTCGCCTTGTCGTAGGAGGACTTGAAGACGAACGGAATGCCGAGCTCGCGGCAGATGTCGCGCAACTTGCCGGCGACGTCGAGCTGGAACTGCAGCGACTCGACGACGCAAGGGCCTGCGATGACAAACAGCGGCCGATCGATCCCGACCTCGAAGCCGCAGAGCTTCATCGCCGGGGATCCATCGCCGCGCGGCTCATCGCGCGACCGCGCCCGCCGCCACCAGCGACACGACCCCGGGGCTGCCTTCGCCGGACCGGCACTGCTGCTGGCGCTGCAGCGCCGCGCGCACGAAGCCGATGAACAGCGGGTGGCCGCGGCGCGGATTCGAGGTGAACTCGGGGTGGAACTGGCAGCCGAGGAACCAAGGGTGATCCGGGTATTCGACCATCTCGCAGAGGTCGCCGGCGGTCGCGCTCTTGGCCCGGGCGCCGACGAAGAGCCCCGCCTGCTGCAGCCGCGGCAGGTAGTGGTTGTTGACCTCGTAGCGGTGGCGGTGCCGCTCTGAGACGGCGGTGCTGCCGTACACCCGGTGCGCGAGCGACCCGGGCACGACCTCGCAGGGCTGCGCGCCCAGGCGCATCGTGCCGCCGAGGTCCGACGCCTGCGAGCGCTTTTCGATCGAGCCGTCGCGGTTCTGCCACTCGGTGATCAGCGCGACGACCGGGTGCGGCGTCGCCGGATCGAACTCCGTGCTGTTGGCGTCGGGCAACCCCGCGAGATGGCGGGCGCACTCGATGACCGCGAGCTGCATGCCGAGGCAGATGCCCAGGTAGGGCACCCTGTTCTCGCGGGCGAAGCGCACCGCCCGGATCTTGCCCTCGACGCCGCGCTTGCCGAAACCGCCGGGGACGAGGATCGCGTCCATGCCCGTCAGGCAGTCGACGCCGTCGCGCTCGATCGCCTCCGAGTCGACATAGTGGATGTGCACCTTGCTGCGGGTGTGCACGCCGGCATGGATCAGTGCCTCGGACAGCGACTTGTAGGACTCGGTGAGATCGACGTACTTGCCGACCATCGCGATGTGCACCGCGTGCTCGGGGTGCTCGAGCGCGTCGACGATCCGGTGCCAGATCGACAGGTCCGCCGGGCGAACGGTGAGCTCGAGCTTGCGGCAGACGATCTCGTCCAGCCCTTCCGCGTGCAGCGCCGCCGGGATCTTGTAGATGCTGTCGGCGTCGGCCGCCGGGATCACCGCCTCGGGCGCCACGTTGGTGAACAACGCGATCTTGCGCCGCTCGCCCTCCGGCAGCGGCCGGTCGACGCGGCAGAGCACGACGTCGGGCTGGATGCCGATCTCGCGCAACTCCTTCACCGAGTGCTGGGTCGGCTTGGTCTTCATCTCGCCGGCCGTGGCGATGTAGGGCACCAGCGTCAGGTGGATGTAGCAGACGTTGTCGCGGCCGAGCTGGATGCCCATCTGCCGGATCGCCTCGAGGAACGGCAGCGACTCGATGTCGCCGACCGTGCCGCCGACCTCGACGACCGCGACCTCGGCGTCGCCTGCGCCCGCGGTGATCCAGGCCTTGATCTCGTCGGTGATGTGCGGAATGACCTGGACAGTGCCGCCGAGATAATCGCCGCGCCGCTCCTTGCGGATGACGTTCTCGTAGATCTGCCCGGTGGTGAAGTTGTTGCGCTTCGCCATGCGGACGTCGACGAAGCGCTCGTAATGCCCGAGGTCGAGGTCGGTCTCGGCCCCGTCCTCGGTGACGAACACCTCGCCGTGCTGGAACGGACTCATCGTTCCAGGATCGACGTTGATGTACGGATCGAGTTTGAGATTGGTGACGCGGACGCCGCGCGTGGCCAGGATCGCGGCCAGCGACGCGGCGGCGATGCCTTTCCCGAGCGAGGAAACGACGCCGCCGGTGACGAACACGAACTTGGTCATGGGCCGACAAGTCCCGGAAATCGCCATTTTATCCGGAAGGCCGCGACCGCGCCAATCGCGCCGCCCCGGTCGCCTCCCGCGCCGGGGGGCGCCGCAAAGCCCGGCTGACCGTCGGCCGGACTAGGTCCCGGCGCGAAGGCCGGCGGCAAGCCGCTCGCGCACCGTCGAACGCGAAAGCAACGCCAGCACGGCGTCGATCGCCGGTGTCTCGCGCGTTCCCGCGACCAGGACCCGAATCGCCATCATCACCTGCGGCGGCTTGAGGCCGTGCCGGGATGCCGCCGCCTTGAGCGCACCGCCGAGCGCGGCCCGCGTCCAGTCGATGGTCTCGAACTCGGCCAGGAGCTCGTGCAGCGCCGGCCGATTGGCGTCGGTGACCTGCAGGGCGACCTCGTCCGCGGACGGATGGACGGTCGCGTAGAAGTAGTGCGCCGCATCCGCCATCTCGGTCAGCGTGCTCACCCGCTCGCGCAGGAGCTCCGCGACCGGGCCGGGCGCGGGACCGGCGGCAGGATCGAGCCCTGCCTGCCGCAGGTAGAGGACGAGACGACGCCCGAGTTCCTCCGGGTCCATCCGCCGCATCTGTTCCTCGTTGACCCAGCGCAGCTTGTCCGGGTCGAAGCGCCCCGGCGACGACGACAGGCCGGACAGGTCGAACCAGCCGAGGAACTCTTCGCGGGAGAAGATCTCGTCGTCGCCGTGCGCCCAGCCCAGCCGAGCGAGGTAGTTGACGACCGCCTCCGGCAGGAAGCCGTCGTCGCGGTACTGCAGCACGCTCCTGGCGCCGTGCCGCTTGGAGAGCTTCTCGCCCTCCGGCGTCAGCACCGTCGGCAGGTGCGCGAACACCGGTGGCGTACCGCCCAGCGCAGCCATGATGTTGATCTGGCGCGGCGTGTTGTTGACGTGGTCGTCGCCGCGGATGACGTGGGTGATCCGCATGTCGAGGTCGTCGACGACGACGCAGAAGTTGTAGGTCGGCGTGCCGTCGGGACGCGCCAGCACGAGGTCGTCGAGCTCGGCATTGGCGATCTCGATCCGGCCCTTGACCGCGTCGTCCCAGGCGACGCTGCCGGCCAGCGGATTGCGGAACCGGATCACCGGATCGACGCCGGGCGGCGGCGTCATGCCTGCCGCGTTCTCGGGCCGCCAGCGGCCGTCGTAGCGCGGTTTCTCGCCGCGGATCATCTGCTCGGCGCGCAGAAGGTCGAGTTCCTCCGCCGACATGTAGCAGCGGTACGCGAGCCCGCGCTCCAGCATGTCGGCGAGCACCGCGCGATAGCGGTCCATCCGCTGCATCTGATAGAACGGGCCCTCGTCGTAGTCGAGGCCCAGCCAATCCATCGCCTCGATGATCGCTCGGACCGCCTGGGGCGTCGAGCGCTCGGTGTCGGTGTCCTCGATCCTCAGGATGAACACGCCGTGGTGCTTGCGCGCGAACGCCCAGGGAAACAGCGCCGAGCGGATGTTGCCGAGGTGGATGAAGCCGGTGGGACTGGGGGCGAAGCGGGTGCGAACGGCGGTCACGGCGGGGATTCCCGGGAAAAGAACGCCATTTTACCCGAGCGCCACTGCGCCCGCCGCGCGCGGTCAGTGCGGGTGCGGCTGCCAGCGCAGGTCGAGCGTGGTCGGCGTGGCCGGGTTGATCGGCTCGTCGGCGACGACCATCGCGCCCGGCGTGTGCCCGTGCGCCCAGAAGCGCGCGAAGCGCCGCGCCTCGGCCTCGTTGGCGTTCACCGGGAAGGTGTCGTAGTTCCGCCCGCCGGGATGCGAGACGTGGTAGGTGCAGCCGCCCAGCGCGCGGCCGGCCCAGGTGTCGACCAGGTCGAACACCAGCGGCGCCTGGACGCCGATGGTCGGATGCAGCGCCGAAGGCGGGTTCCAGGCGCGAAAGCGCACCGCGGCGACGTATTCACCGGGCACGCCGGTCGACGTGAGCGGCAGCGCGCGCCCGTTGCAGGCAACGCGGTGACGCTCGCCGACCATCCCGGTGACCTTGACCTGCAGCCGCTCGACCGAGGAGTCGACATAGCGGGCGGTGCTGTTGCCGCTCATTTCCTCGCCCAGCACGTGCCACGGCTCGATCGCCTGCCGCAGCTCGATGGTGACGCCGTCGTAGCTGACCGTGCCGAAACGCGGGAAGCGGAACTCGACGAAGGGAACGAACCAGGCGAGGGCGAACGGGTAGCCGGCGGCGTCGAGGTCGGCGACGACGTCGCGGATGTCGGCCTCGACGAAGTGCGGCAGCAGCCAGCGATCGTGCAGCGCCGTGCCCCAGCGCACCAGCGGCCCGCGATAGGGCACCTGCCAGAAGCGCGCAACCAGCGCGCGCAGCAGCAGCATCTGGACCGCGCTCATCCGCGCGTGCGGCGGCATCTCGAAGGCGCGGAACTCGAGGAGTCCCAGGCGGCCCGTCGGCCCATCCGGCGAGTACAGCTTGTCGATCGAGAACTCGGCCCGGTGGGTGTTGCCGGTGAGGTCGGTCAAGAGGTGGCGCAGCAGCCGATCGACCAGCCACGGCGCCGGCGACTCCTCGCCGGCCGCGTGCTTGCGGTTCATCTGCTGGAACGCGATCTCGAGCTCGTAGAGGCGGTCGTCGCGCGCCTCGTCGACCCGCGGCGCCTGGCTCGTCGGGCCGATGAACGTGCCCGAGAAGAGGTACGACAGCGCCGGGTGGTTCTGCCAGTAGGTGATGAGGCTCTGCAGCAGGTCGGGCCGGCGCAGCAGGGGGCTGTCGGCGGGTGTCGCGCCGCCCAGCGTCACGTGGTTGCCGCCGCCGGTGCCGGTGTGCCGGCCGTCGAGCATGAACTTCTCGGTGCCCAGGCGCGCCTGCCGCGCTTCCTCGTACAGCGTCTCGCTGGTGGCGATCAACTCGTCCCAGGTCGATGCCGGATGGACGTTGACCTCGATGACGCCCGGATCCGGCGTCACCGCGAGCACGCGCAGCCGCGGATCGCGCGGCGGCGTGTAGCCCTCGATGGCGACCGGATGGCCGCAACGCCCGGCCGTCGCCTCGATCGCGCCCAGCAGCGCGACGTAGTCCTCGAGCCGGGTGAGCGGCGGCATGAAGACGTGCACGTGGCCGTTGCGCTCCTCGACGCACAGCGCGGTCTTGACGACCTCGCGCGGCACCGGGGCCGTCGCCGACGGCGACTTCCTGCCGGACTTCGGCCTCGCCCGCGCGTCCGGGTCCGGCAGTGACGCGCGCGGCGCGAACGGATCGACGGCATGGTCGACGTCGGCGTCCGCCGGCAGCACGTCCGGCAGCGACGCGAGCGGCAGGCGCAGCCCGAGCGGCGAGTCGCCGCCGAGCGCGTAGAGATGCTCGCGACGCAGCGGCCAGCGGCTGCTGTGCCACTCGACGGATGCTCCGTCCGCGACCGCCTTCAACGGCAGCACGTAGCCGACGGGCCGGGCGAGTCCCTGCCGCAGCAGGCGGGCAAGGCGCGCGCGCTCGTCGGGCTGGGTGAGATCGGCGGCCAGCGGGTCGCGGTTGACGGGGAGCGCCGACTCGACGGCGAGAAGGTCCGCGACGTCCTCGTGCGCGGTGATGACGAATTCCGGGGCGAGTCCCAGCGTGCCGGCGAGCCCGGTCGCGAATGCCTTCGCCGCCTCGACGTCCAGGCTGCCCGCGGCGCGGGTGTCGGCGATCAGCGCGGACTCGCGCCACAGCGGCTTGCCGTCGGTCCGCCAGTAGACGCCCAGCGCCCAGCGCGGCAGCGGTTCTCCGGGATACCACTTGCCCTGGCCGGAATGCAGGAACCCGTCGGCCGAGAAGCGTTCGGCCAGGCGCCGGATCAGAATCTCGGCCAGTTCCCGCTTCTTCGGCGACAGCGCCGTGGTGTTCCACTCCGGGCCGTCCATGTCGTCGACCGACACGAACGTCGGTTCGCCGCCCTGGGTGAGCCGCACGTCGTGGCGGGCGAGATCCTCGTCGACGCGCCGGCCGAGCGCGTCGATCGCCGCCCACTGCGCCTCGGAGTACGGCCGCGTGACCCGCGGATCCTCGTGCACGCGCGTCACGCTCATCCCGAAGTCGAACTCGACCTGGCAGGGATCGGTGAAGCCGATGACCGGCGCGGCATTGCCGGGATCGGCGGTGCAGGCGAGCGGCAGGTGGCCTTCGCCGGCGAGCAGCCCCGACGTCGGGTCGAGCCCGACCCAGCCGGCGCCGGGCAGGAAGATCTCGCCCCAGGCGTGCAGGTCGGTGAAGTCGTGGTCGGTGCCGGCCGGTCCGTCGAGCGGCTTCACATCGGCGACGAGCTGGATCAGGTACCCCGAGGCGAACCGCGCCGCCAGCCCCAGGTGACGCATGATCTGCACCAACAGCCAGCCGCTGTCGCGGCAGGACCCGCAGGCGCGCTCCAGCGTTTCCTCGGGCGTCTGCACGCCCGGCTCCATGCGCACGAGATAGCGGATCGCGTGCTGCAGGTCGCGGTTGAGCCGCACCAGGATGTCGACGGTGTGCTCGCCGGGGGCGATCGAGGCGCGGAAGCGCTCGACGAAGGCGGCCAGCCGCGGCCCCATCGGCGCCGTCTCGAGGAACGGGATCAGTTCCTTGGCGAGCGCCGGCGCGTAGCGGAACGGATAGGTCTCGGCGTAGGGCTCGACGAAGAAGTCGAAGGGATTGATCACCGTCATGTCGGCGGTGACGTCGACGACGATCTCCAGGCGGTCGGTGGCTTCGGGAAAGACGGCGCGGGCGACCCAGTTGCCGTAGGGATCCTGCTGCCAGTTGAGGAAGTGCCCGGCGGGCGCCACGTTGAGCGAGTACCCGAGCACCGGCGTCCGGCAGTGCGGCGCCGGGCGCAGCCTGATCTCGTGCGGCGAGACCGCGACGCGACGGTCGAAGCGGTAGGTGGTGCGGTGCTGCAGCGCGACGCGGATGGCCATTAGATTCCCGGAAGTCGCGGGCGCACGTCGCTCAGACCCAGTCGGGGTTGGGGAGCTGTGCGAACACCCGCCGCAGGCCCTCGCCCCACTGGTTGTGCACCATCTGGTAGTAGGGATCGGTCTCCTCGATGCGCCGCTGCATGCGCACGGCCAGCGCGTCGGCGTCGTAGACCAGGAGATCGATCGGCAGCCCGACCGAGATGTTCGAGCGCATCGTCGAGTCGAACGAGACCATCGTGCACTTGATCGCGTCGACCAGCGTCGAGTCGCGGGTCACCATCCGGTCGATCACCGGCTTGCCGTACTTGGTCTCGCCGCTCTGGAAGTAGCAGGTCTCGGCGGTGGCCTCGATGAAGTTGCCCTCGCTGTAGACGTTGAACAGGCGCGGCGGCTCGCCCCGGATCTGCCCACCAACCAGGAAGTTGGCGCTGGAGTCGATGTTGTTCTGCATCAGGTAGGGGCCGTCGCGGGTCTTGACCTCGCGCAGCGCGTCGCCCAGGAGCCGCGCCACGTCGAACATCGAGGTCGCGTTCCAGAGGCTCAGCGCGTTGTCTCCGGCGCGCGCCCGCTGCTCGAGCGTGTTGATTGCGTTCTGGGTGATCGACAGGTTGCCCGACGACAGCATCACGATGACGCGGTCGCCGTCGCGGACGAAGGTCCGCATCTTCGAGAAGCGCGACACCTGGTCGACGCCGGCGTTGGTCCGGGAATCCGAGGCGAACAGCATCCCGGCCTCGAGGCTCATCGCTACGCAGTAGGTCATGTTCCGGCGCCGGCAGAAAGACCCGAATTCTACCTTGGCTGTCGGGGGTCAATAGGACGGTACCAGGAAGTGGCGGCTGATCTCGACGCCCAGCCCCGAGATCCGGGCGAGGAAGTCGATCAGGTATTCGTGCAGCCCGAAGCGGATGATGTCGTCGGTCTTGCCGTAGTGGAGCTTGGCGTGCAGCTCGCCGGAGAAGCGCTCGACCTCGTGGCTCGACGCGTCGCAGAGGTGCTCGAGCGTCTCGTGGATCATGTTCATGCACGCGTGCAGCGAGCGCGGCATGTCCTCGCGCAGGATCAGGAGCTCGGCGACGCGGCGCGGCGTGATCACGTCGCTGTAGATCTTGCGGTACGACTCGAAGCCGGAGACCGAGCGCAGCAGCGCGCCCCACTGGTAGTAGTCGACCGCCCCGCCGACGTCGGCGGCGCTGGGCAACAGCGTGTGGTATTTCACGTCCAGGATCCGCGCCGTGTTGTCGGCGCGCTCGAGGTGGGTGCCGAGGCGGATGAAGTGGTAGGCCTCGTCGCGCAGCATCGTGCCGACAGTCACCCCGCGGAAGAGGTGCGAGCGCATCTTCACCCAGTCGAAGAACTCGGACATGCCGTCGACCTCGATCCGCGCGAAATCGAGCTTCCGGATCTCCAGCCACGACGAGTTCAGGTCCTCGTACATCTCGGAGGTGATCGCCCCGCGCACCGAGCGCGCCGACTCGCGCGCCGCGCGCAGGCAGCTGTAGATCGACGACGGGTTGGCCGCGTCGAGGATCAGGAAGCGCAGGACGCTCGGGGCCGAGAGCTCGGTGAAGCGCTCGTAATAGGCGGTCGCGAGGCCGGAGGTGACGAGCGGTACCGCCCAGGGCTGGGCCCAGGCGAGCCCGGGCTCGACGACGTCGTAGGGCAGCAGCGACATCCGGTAGGTGACGTCGAGCATGCGCGCCATGTTCTCGGCCCGCTCGATGTGGCGGGCCATCCAGAAGAGCTCGTTGGCGGTGCGGCAGAGCATCCCTTGCGTCCCTAGGGCCTGTTCACGTTATGGGCACGAGCGCGTTGCGCAGCCGAAAACGCCCCGCGCAAGGCGCGCAGGCGAAGCCGGGTCGGGCACCCGGCGAGACTGCGCAACGCCGCGCCGGGCGTTTTCGGCAGCAACCCGAAGGGAACGGGTGGCTTGGGGCGCCACTCATCGTTGCCCTCCTCGCGAAGACGCCCGGTCTTCGCTTCGTCGGGCGCCTTGATTG
>DATIUK010000137.1:0-2777 GCA_035466885.1 Casimicrobiaceae bacterium | reverse complement strand
GAGGTCGCATCGCTCGCCGGAACGCTGGGCCTCGGCAAGCTCACCGTGCTCTACGACGACAACGGCATCTCGATCGACGGCGAGGTGCGCGGCTGGTTCACCGACGACACGCCACAGCGCTTCGCCGCCTACGGCTGGAACGTGATCGCGAACGTCGACGGGCACGACGTCGCCGCCGTCGACGCGGCGATTGCCGCGGCCGCGGCCGGTGGCGACCGGCCCACGCTGATCTGCTGCCGGACCGTGATCGGGCGCGGTGCTCCGGGCAAGGCCGGCACCGCCGAGGCGCACGGTGCGCCGCTGGGCGAGAAGGAAGTCGCGCTGGCGCGCGCCGCGCTCGGCTGGCCGCACCCGCCGTTCGCGATTCCCGCGGCTGTCTACGAAGGCTGGGACGCCCGCGCGCGCGGCACCGCGCTGGAGGCCGACTGGAACCGGCGCTTCGAGGCGTACCGCGCCGCCTTCCCGGAACTCGCCGCCGAGTTCACGCGCCGCGTCGCCGGCAGCCTGCCCGCCGACTGGCGGGCCACCGTCGACGCCTTCTGCGCCCGGCAGGCGGATGCCGCCGCGACGCTCGCCACGCGCAAGGCGTCGCAGCAGGCGCTCGAGGCCTACGCTCCAGGGCTTCCGGAACTCCTCGGCGGCTCCGCGGACCTTACCGGCTCGGTGTTCACCAACTGGTCGGGCAGCGTTCCGGTCGCCCGCGACACGCCCGGCAACTACGTCAACTATGGGGTGCGCGAATTCGCGATGGCGGCGATCGGCAACGGCGCCGCGCTCCACGGCGGGTTCGTCCCCTACGCGGGGACGTTCCTGACTTTCGCCGACTACGCGCGCAATGCGCTGCGGATGGCGGCGCTGATGAAGCTGCGCGCCATCTTCGTCTTCACCCACGACTCGATCGGCCTGGGCGAGGACGGGCCGACGCACCAGCCGGTCGAGCACGCCGCGAGCCTGCGCCTCATTCCCAACCTCGACGTCTGGCGCCCTTGCGACACCGTCGAGACCGCGGTCGCCTGGGCGGCGGCGATCGAGCGCCGCGACGGCCCGTCGGCGCTCCTGTTCACGCGGCAGAACGTGCCGTTCCAGTCCGGCGACCGGTCCGCTCCGGCGTCGATCCGTCGCGGCGGCTACGTCCTCGCCGACTGGCCGGCGGAAGCGTCCGGGCCGCGGGCGGTGGCCATCGCCACCGGCTCCGAGGTCGCGCTGGCGATGGCGGCGCGCGAGCTCCTGCGCGACGAGGGGATCGACGTGCGCGTGGTGTCGATGCCCTGCACCGCGGCGTTCGACCGTCAGGATGCCGCCTGGCGGGCGTCGGTGCTGCCCCCAGGGGTGCCGCGGGTCGCCGTCGAGGCCGGCTCCACCGAGACCTGGCGCCGCTACGTCGGCGCGGCCGACGACCTGCGTGCCGCCGTCGTCGGGATCGACCGCTTCGGCGAGTCGGCACCCGCCGCGGTGCTGTTCCGCCACTTCGGCATCACGACGGAAAGCGTCGCCGCCGCGCTGCGGCGCGTCACCGGCTGACGTCGCGATGCAGCGCAGCATCCACGTGCGACCGGCAGTCCCTTCCGACGCCGCCGGCATCGCGCGGGTGCGGGTCGAGGGCTGGCGCACGACCTACCGCGGCATCGTGCCCGACGCCTACCTCGACGCGATGCGCGTCGAGGACAGCGAGGCGCTGTGGCGGCGAGTGCTCGGCGCCCCGCCGAACCGCACGTCGACGGTCGTCGCCGAGGATGCCGGTGGCGTGGTCGGCTTCGCGTCGGCGCTGGCGCTGCCCGAGCCGCGCTTCGGACTCGACGCCGAGCTCACGGCCATGTACCTTGTGTCCGACTGCCGGCGCGCGGGAATCGGGCGCCAGCTCGTGCGCAGCGTTGCCGTCGCCCAGCAGGCGCATGGAGCGACGGGTTTTTTGACGTGGGTCATCGCAAAGAATCGTGGGGCGCGTACATTCTGCGAAGGATTGGGCGCGGAACTCCTCGTCGAACAGCCGTTCGAATGGGACGGCCTGGAACTCGCCGAGGCCGGATACGGCTGGCGGGATCTCGACGCGCTGATCGCGGCCTGCGCCGCCACGAAGTCCATCACCCGGTAGCTTCCCTTCGCACTTCAGGAGAACAGCATGACGATCAAGGTTGGCATCAACGGATTCGGCCGCATCGGCCGTCTTGTGCTTCGCGCCGCGGTCCGCGACTTCCCGGACATCGAAGTGGTCGGCATCAACGACCTGCTCGAACCCGACTACCTCGCGTACATGCTGCAGTACGACTCGGTGCACGGCCGCTTCAAGGGCAGCGTCGCGGTCGACGGCAACACCCTGCTCGTCAACGGCAAGAAGATCCGCGTCTCCGCCGTCAAGGATCCCGCCGAGCTCAAGTGGAACGAAGTCGGCGCCGACATCGTCGTCGAGTCGACCGGCCTGTTCCTGACCAAGGAAACCGCCCAGAAGCACATCGCCGCCGGCGCGAAGAAGGTGATCATGTCGGCCCCCTCGAGAGACGACACGCCGATGTTCGTGTTCGGCGTCAACGACAAGACCTATGCCGGGCAGGCCGTCATTTCCAACGCCTCCTGCACCACGAACTGCCTGGCGCCGGTGGCCAAGGTATTGCACGACAACTGGGGGATCAAGCGCGGCCTGATGACCACCGTGCATGCGGCGACCGCCACGCAGAAGACCGTCGACGGCCCGTCGAACAAGGATTGGCGCGGGGGTCGCGGCATACTCGAGAACATCATCCCGTCGTCCACGGGCGCCGCCAAGGCCGTGGGCAAGGTCA
>DATIUK010000136.1:0-2892 GCA_035466885.1 Casimicrobiaceae bacterium | reverse complement strand
GTTTTCGTTTACGCGCCACGCCACCGACGGAAGGATCGAGACACCGAGCAGCGTTCCCTCCTGCGCCCGGTACCGCCCGACCCAGCCATCGTCGTACTTCACGACCGACCCGAAGTTGCCGGTGAGCGCGAGCCCGACCTTGAAATCCGGCGACACGCTGTGCGAATAGAACAGGCCTCCGCCGGGGAGCCAGTCGACCGGATTGCCCCCGGCATTGCCGCCGAGCGCCGGCGTGGTCCCCTGCCCGATCGAGAAGCCCACGTCGCCGTAGAGCACCTGGGCGCCCAGCGTGAACTGGTCGCCGGCAAGCCGCGTCATGCCGGCGGGATTGGTGAAGACCGTGGACGCGTCCTGCGCCCGCGCCGTATAGCCGGCCGACGCGAGGCCGACGTCCGCCGTGCCGACCTCGTAGAGGCTGATGCCGCCGGCGCGAGCCGTGTTCCATGCAAGCGCACTGATGCCGAACGCTGCGGCCGAGAGCGAGCGTTTCCAGCCGATGGAGTTCATTGTCGGACCTCGGTGGTAGTGGGCGGGCGAAGGTGCAGGAGACTGAAGCTGGAGGAAGTCTCCTTCGCGATACTACCAAAGCGCCCCGCGACCTTGGCGCGCGCGCGCCGCATCCGCGCCTGGAGTGCGGGATCCTGCGCCGCAGAATTGCACTGCCTCCCGATCGGTCGGCGTGGTCTTGCGCGTCAGGCCAACGGGAGACGACCAGGTTGGAGTCGGTGAAGCCGGGCCGATGAAGGTCGCGTTGACGGCCGCGATCTGCCGCTTAGCGCGGCTCGCAATCCCGGGCCGCCGGCTGCCGGGGGAAGACGATCGCCAGGCGCGACGCGCGCGGCTGCTGCGCCGGGCGTTCGCGGGTCGGCGGCGCCTACTTCGGCTTCGCCTGCGCGGCCACCGTCTTGATCGAGGCGATCACCGGCTGGCCCTTGAGGTGGTTCATCGCCTGCGCCAGCTGGAAGTCGTCGTCGGCGCCGAACTCGAAGCGCGGCGGCAGCGGCTGCGGCTCGGCCTTGACGTCCTTGGGTGCCGCGGGGGCGGGCGCGCTCGGCGCCGGCTCGGCGGCGCCGGGCTTTGCGGTCTCGAGGTGCCGCTCGAGGTTCGCCTCGCGGATCCGGTTGGAGATGTCGCGCCCGTCGTCGACGGCGATGTCGGGCTCGATGCCCTTGGCCTGGATCGAGCGGCCCGCCGGCGTGTAGTAGCGGGCCGTCGTGAGCTTGAGCCCCGCGGTGTTGGACAGCGGCAGGATGGTCTGCACCGAGCCCTTGCCGAACGTCTGCGTGCCCAGCACCGTCGCGCGCTTGTGGTCCTGCAGCGCGCGGGCGACGATCTCGGACGCCGAGGCAGTGCCGCCGTCGACCAGCACGGCAAGCGGGACCTTCTTGATTCCGGGCGGCAGGTCCTTGAAGTAGTCGTCGCCGCGGCGGGAGTAGTTCTCCTTCGACGCGGTCAGGCGCATCTTCGCGTCGGCCGTGCGCCCGTCGGTGTAGACGACCAGCGCATCCTTGGGCAGGAACGCGGCCGACACGGCCACGGCCTGGTTGAGGAGCCCGCCCGGATCCGAGCGCACGTCGAGCACCAGGCCCTTCAGCTCGCCCTGCTTGTAGAAGTCCTTGATCGCCTTGGCCATGTCCTCGCCGGTCCGCTCCTGGAAGCTGCGGATCCGGATGTAGCCGTAGCCGGGCTCGAGCATCTTCGCGCGCACGCTCTTGACGCTGATCTCCTCGCGCGTGAGCGTGAACACCAGCGGCTGCTCGGCGCCCTTGCGCACGATGGTGAGGACGACGTCGGTGCCGGGCTTGCCGCGCATCTTGTCGACCGCCTTGGACAGCGGCAATCCGCGCGTCGCGGTGTCGTCGATCTTGACGATCAGGTCGCCGGTCATGATCCCGGCGCGGAACGCGGGCGTGTCCTCGATCGGCGAGACCACGCGCACGACGCCGTCCTCGACGCCGACCTCGATGCCGAGTCCGCCGAACTTGCCCTGGGTGTTGATCTGCAGGTCCTTGAACGCCTCGGCGTCGAGGAAGTCCGAGTGCGGGTCGAGCCCGTGGACCATGCCGTTGATCGCTTCCTTGATGAGCTTCTCGTCGGACACCGGCTCGACGTAGTCGCTCTTGATCTTGCCAAACACCGCCGAGAGGAGCTGCAGGTCCTCGTAGGGGATCGGGAGCTTCGGCTCGCGTTGTGCGACCGCCGAGAAGTTGAGCGAGAGCAGGACGCCCAGCACGGCGCCCAATCCGATCAAGCCAGCCTTTTTCCAGTTGCCCATCGCGTCTACCGTCCCTTATCTGCCGATCCAGGGGGCCGGATCGACCGCCGTGCCCTGATGGCGAACTTCAAAGTATAACCCCGGTTCCGGACCGCCACCGGAAGCCCCTGCCTGCGCGATGGCTTCACCCTTGCCCACCACGGCGCCGACGGTCGCCAGCAGGGCGTCGTTGTTGCCGTAGAGGCTCATGTAGCCTTCGCCGTGGTCGACGATCAGGAGATTGCCGAAGCCGCGCAGCCAGTCGGCATACACGACCTGACCGGCGGCGATCGCGCGCACCTCCTCGCCCTGCGGGCAGCGGATGAACCAGCCTTTCGACGCCGTTCCACCAGCCTGCCTTGGGGCACCGAAACGCCCCGTAAGTTCCCCGCGCACCGGCATCGTCGCGCCGCCGCGGGAAAGCCCGCTGCCGAATGCGGCACCGGCGGCCGCTGCCGGCGGCTCGGTCGCCGGCGCCGCGGGGCCTCGGGGGAGCTCCGCGAGGCGCTCGAGGAGGCGCGCGAGCCGTGCGTCGTCGCGCTTCGCGCGGGCGAGCTCCTGCTGCTGGCGGCGGATGTCCGCGCCGGCGCGTGCGAGCACCTGCGCCTGCGAGCGCCGCTCGCGCTCCAGCACCGCCC
>DATIUK010000135.1:0-12707 GCA_035466885.1 Casimicrobiaceae bacterium | reverse complement strand
CCATCGGGAATTTGAAGATCACCTTGGCCGAGTTGAACGTGTCGACGCGGCCCGGTCCCCAGGCGGGTTGATCGAGCACGAACCCGAAGCGCCCGGCGAGCATCAGCAGGCGCTCGCGCATCAGCGCCACGGCGACCGGGTAGACGACATAGCGATCGAGGAGGTCGAAGTCCTGCCCGCTGGCCTGCGCCAGGCGGCGGGCTTCGGGCACGATGAATTCGGCGGCGAACTTCGGGTCCTTGGCGCAATTGAAGAAGAACTTCTCGAACGCCATGATGTCGAGCTGTTTCGCCGGCATGCCCAGATAGAGCCGCGGCTTCGCCCCCGGGGCGTCGCGCACGGTGCTGGCGTGACAAACTGCGCAGTTGAGGAACGTCTTGTCGATGCCCTGGTGACGGCGCTTCGACATGCCGACGGGCAGGTCCTTGCCGTCCTCGAAGATCAATCCCAGCGACGCGTAGCCGTCGCCGGGAAGGTGCTTGGCACACACCTGAGGCAGTGCCTGGAAGATCCAGTAGGGGAACCCGGACTCGTGCTCCCCCCCGGTCGACCCGTACTTGAAGTGCTCCTCGATGTCTGCGTACTCGGTCGCCCGATCGGCACCGAAGCGCTGCCACAGGTGGCCGGCGAACAGGAGCAGGAACGCCGCCAGTACGGCCAGCACGAGCGAGACGGCGCGCACCGAGCGCCGGCGGAAGAGGGCGGCAAGCAGGCCGGTTTCGACGGATTCCGTGACGGGCGGGCCCATGATGATCCTCCTGGGGTCACGCACCGGCCGGCAGGCAGGGGCGCAGGTTCTCGTAGCCGGGAACGAGCATCGCGGGCGCATCGGGTGGAGTGCCGGACTCGGCGCGCAGCCACTCGGCCACCGTGTGCTGCAGCACGGCGATCGCCGGATCCGGTGCGGTCTCGATCCACGGGCTGCCGTCGCGCGACGCGCGGGGCGGCGGCATCGGCACCTTGGCGCGCGCTGATGGCGGCACTGGCCACATCGAAAGGCGAACGAAGATCCGCGGCGCGCATTGCCGCAGACTCGCCTGGACCCGCCGCGCGTCGCCGGCGAGGAAGTTCGGCGGAAACGGCCCGGGGGTGTCGTGGCAGGCGGCGCAGTGTTGCCAGAATGCGGCCGCTTCGGCCGGCAACGGCATCGCCGGCGCGGCGTCTTCCTGTGGCGGCGCGAGGCCGACAGCGTCCTCGCAGCAGGCCGCGAGTGAAGCGAGGCCCAGCGCGCGCCTCATCGCGGCGCGGCTGAACGGTGCGTCGGGCCACTGAGCGTTCTCGACCGCTGCGCGCGCAGGCCCGAAGTCGTCGACGATCGTGACCGTGGCCGTGGCCTTGACGCCGCTCCGGCGGACGACGATGCGTTCGATGCGGGCGCCGCTCCCAATGCGCGCGGCGAGTCCCCGGCTCCGCGGCACGCCACCTGCGAGCGTGTAGTGCGGCAGCGACTCGTCGCCGACGGAGACGAGGTCGACCCTGCCCGCGTCGCCGCGCAGCGTGAACGCGCCGGTGCAGTCGTAGCGATCCTGCGCCATCGCGCAGGGCGTGGTGAGCGCCCGTCGCGGTGCAGTCGCACTGCCGCGTGCCAGCGCCGCGTCGAGGTCCCGGACGTCGGCTTCGGCGACGAGTTCCGCGAGGCCGGCGACCACCCGGCGCGCGAGCAGCGGGTCCCCGGCGGTCCAGACCTCGAGCGGCGCGCGGGGTGCAAGGGGATCGAGTCCGGCAGCGACGTGCGACTGCGCCGCGGCGCTCGCGCCGACCGGGAAGGCCAGGGGGTCACGGTTGGGAATTTCGGCGTTGGGAATGGCGAGGCCCGCCGGCCAGCGTTCGGCGAAGCCCTTCACCAGCGCTCGCGCGAGCGGCTCGGCGTCGAAGGCGCGCTCGCCGGAGAGCCGATACTGCAGCGCGGCAACCAGCATCGACCTGCGGCAGGCCGGGTCGCAGGCCTCGCGCCAGATCCGCTGCGTGACCGCGATGCGGTTGGCGCGCCGGATCGCATCGTCGATGGCGCTCGGGATGTCGACGCCGCGCGCCACCGGGATGCCATGGAAGTCCTTGCCGGTCGCCATCAGGCGCGCCGCGATCCGCGGGTTCGCATTGGTCTCGTCCCACACCTGGCGCGAGAAGATCGGCGCGTGGTTCTGGTGGCAGGCGGTGCAGACGGCGCGATTGGCGTAAAGCACGCGCGGCGTGCCGTCCGCGCGGTAATCGCGCACCAGCTGGAACTCGAACCGTGCAGACCGCTCGTTGTAGCTGATGACCTCGAGCAGGTCGGCTTTCTCCTGGTAGCCGAGGTAGATCCGGTCGCGCGCGAGCAGCGGACCCGCGCCCTCGCCGGTGAAGGCGACGACGGCGCGGGGAAAGGCGAAGAAGTCCGGTGCCGCCGCGGTGCGCTGCAGCGAGCGGCCGAGCGGGATCAGCACCGCTTGCGCACATTGGTCGGGGCGGCAGCCCGCGCGCGCCTCGATCTTGCGCACCAGCGCCGCGAAGGGAAACGAAACGCCGTCGGCGGTCGCGTGATCGAACAGCGAGCGGCCCGCGGCAGGCAGCGTCGGGCCGGGCAGCACCGGATCGGCCGCCCATGCGGGCCGGTCACTCGCGCTGGGCGCGGTGACGAAAAGGGCGAAGACCACGACGGCCGCTGTTGGATACCACGTCGACATGGCGCATGCCTGCCGGCCTCACTTCGACGCGGTCACGAGCTGCCGCTGCTGGGTGCCGGGCCAGCAGTCTTCGCGCGACTGCCCGGTCTGCACGAACGCCGGGCCCTCGCGCTCGGCGACCTGCCGGTTCTCGAGCGTGAAGTTGAGCAGGAAGACCTTGCCGAGGTAGGCGCGGCCCAGGTAGAAGCCCGGGCGGACCATGCGGATTTCATCGCGCACCTGGAATCCACGGCGCCCGACGAGATAGTCGGGGCGCTCGCGGTAACCCGGTATCTCGTCGGTGTAGGCGTAGTCGATGATGACCGACTCGCGGCGCGCGTCGAGCAGGCTCTGGCCGCAATAGAGCCGCGCCGGGAACAACAGCCACTGGTCCTTGCCGTCGACGGTGGTCTTGGGGATGCTCGCGAGGTCGCCGTCGATCAGCGGTTTCAGGAGCGCCGTGTCCTCGATGCGGTTGCGCAGCACACGCTCGTTGCGGTAGAAGACCTTGCCCCGCCACAGATGCTTGCCGACGAGCTCGAGCTTCTCCATCTTGAGGTCGATGAAGACGCCCGGAAGGCCGCCGACGATCTCGGCGAGGCGTTTGTCGCCGGAAGCGCCCTTGGGGAAGAACAGGCCGCCGTTGTACGGGCCGTCGGGGATGGGGCCGGCGGTGAGCCGCGCGTAGATCTGGTCGATCTGTTCCTGGTCAAAAGCCTTGAGGTTGTCGGGGGTGAGCTTGGCGAGGTCGGCCGGCACGAGCGGGAACTCGTGCTCGACGCGCGCGAAATCGGGCTTGGTCGCAAAACCGGCGCCGTAGGGCGCGAACTTGATCTCGGGGGGTTGCGGCTGCCCGCAGGCGGTCAGCGCGAGCGCGGCAATGACGAGCACCTGTTTCATGGCATCCCCCGTCACAGCGTGGCCAGGAAGGCGATCAGCGCCTTCTTGTCGGCATCGGGCAGGTCCTCGCCGAAGCGGTGGCCCTCGTTCTCGACCTGCGCGGTGCACGAACTGTAGATCTCCGCCAGGCGCGGATGGCGGCGGATCGTGTCGACCAGGCGCTCGGGGTCCTTCGCGATCTCGCCGACGATGGCACCGAGCTCGGCGATCACCGCCTTGCCCTCGGTGTCGCCCAGTTGCTGCGAGAGCCTCGCGGCGAGCTCCTGTGGTCGGAGCTTGGCGGCGATCATGTCGTTGACGAACGCCTTGTGCTGGAAGCTCGCCATGCCGGCGACACTGGTGCCGGCCGGTATGACCACCGCGAAGCCCAGCACCTGCCGCTCGCCGGCGCCGTCGACGGTCCGCGGGCCGAGCTCGATGCGCACGTCCTTGTCGAAGCGCGCGATCTTGGGCGTCCGTTTGCCCGGATTCAGGAGTTCGTTCATCGACGCGACATACAGCTTGAAGCGGCCCTCGACGGTCGGGTCGTAGGCCCAGCACGCCGGCGCCTTGTCGGGTGGCAGCGTCGTCCCGCCGGCATCGACGTAAGGCGACCGGTAGAAGTCGTTGTCCCGGTTCGCCGGCTGGCCGCAGAGTTCCGGGCCGATCGCGTTGTTGTGCATGAACGGCGCGTGCGCCCACGCCGAGAGCAGCGAGATGTTGCGGTAGTAGCCCCGGCCGCCGTCGTGCGGCTCCTTGATGTTAGGGTCCGGCGGCCGAAGGCGCAGCGTCTCCGAGCCGTACTCCTGCCAGACGTGGCCGGTCATGTGATTCGAGTGCAGCGCGCGGCAGCGGTCGGTGCCGACTTCGGTGGCGAGGACCGACTGGTCCGAGCCCATCCAGTCGCTACGCATGCCGGTCGGCCCCGTCGCGCGGAAATCGCGGTTCCTGAATGCGCCTCCCGCGGCTTCGGGAATCGACGAGTGGCAGCGCGCGCAGGTGGCGGCAAAGACCTCGCGGCCGCGCGCCACGGCGTTCGCTCCGAACGCCTTGTCGAGGTCGCGTTCGAGGTCGACGTGGGTGTAGGCCGCGTTGGGCCGCTGCTCGCGCAGGGCATTGGCGCGCGCCGTCGCGAGATCGGTGACGTCGGCCTCCTTCGAGGACAGGAAGGCGAGGACGTCCGGCAGACGGTCCTCGATGGCCCGGAAATTGGGGCAGTCGCGCCGGCACTGCCCGATGTCGAACGGCGTCTGTCCGTAATGGCGGGCGATCGGATCGAGCTGGCGCTGGTCGGTGAGGTGGTTGGCCCAGCACTGTTCCGAGCAGGAGCCGATGTTGAAGTACACGCGCTGGATCGCCTCCTGGGCGCCGATCGAGTCCTCGCCGCCCTTCAGGATGTGGTGGACCGTCTCGGTCGCCGTGCCGCGCTGCCAGCACTTGTTGTCGCGCCCCGGCTCGCACCAGCAGTTCGCGTCGCCTGCCGTGCACGCGGCGACCTTGCGCCACTTGGTGACCTTTTCGCCGGGGAACGTCGGCCGCACGCTGGTGTTGATGATCGCGTTCATCGTTCCCGGGTTGTGCACCTGGTCGGTCGCGATGGCCGAGGTGTCGGACGTCCCGGGCCGCGCATGCGCGAACATCTGCGTCTCGAGTGTCGTGCCCGCCATCCCCGAGGTGAGGATCTCGGAGATGCGCGAGTACTGGTTGCCCTGCGCCCCCTTGATGTTCTCCCACTGGGGCCGGGCGGGATCCTTCGGCGGATGCAGGGGGTCGAAGGCGATGTGGCACGCGCCGCACGCGGTCCCGATCAGGAACGGCGGCTCGATCGAGCCGTCCGCCAACCGGTTGAGCTTGCTGTCGCTCAAGCGCGGGTCTTTCGACAATGGTCCACGATAGCCGTCCCAGCTCGCGAGGCTGCCATTGACCTTGAGCCACCGTTCCTTGTCGAAACGCGGATTCGGGAACTTGCGGAACCCGAGGGCACCGGTCGAGGTGCCGAACGCCAGATCGCAGGCGGACTGGCGCTGGTCCTTCGATCCGTAGTGCGGGTCCTTGCCGTCGACGGGAGCATCGCGGTAGTCGCAGGCAGGGTCGCGATACCCTTCGCGCCCGACGTAGCGCAGCAGCTCGTCGTCGCCGGGGCACCAATCGAACCCGTAGGTGGTCTCGAGGCTCTTCGCCGGGCAGCCGTCGCTGCCGGGCAGGCAACACCCCGGATCGTTGATGATGCCCCAGGCCGCGAAACGGTCGCCGCGTTCCCTGGCGTTGAGCACGCGGTACCAGTCGATCAGCACGTTGATGCGCTGCGGAAAGACGTAGGTGTGGAAGCGCGCGTTGCCGGCGGTGGCCTTGTACCAGATCTCGCGGCCGGCGCGCTCCGAGGGGGAGAGCGACGACTCCCCGGCGTAGAAGCCGGCGTTGTCCGGCATCGCAGGGCCTGGTGCTGCCGGTGCCGCCGCGACGGTCGCCGGTGCGGTGGCAGTTGCCGCCTGCGCGAACGCTTCCGATGGCTGCGGCGCGTTCATCATCGTGGCGCCGATCATGCCGCCGCCGATCAACAGGAGAGCAAGGACAAACGCGGACCGTTGCATGGCCGTCTCCTTCTCGATCGATGCGGGCAAACCCATCATGCCGATGGCATGAGGGGCGAGAATAGGCTTTCCGAACGCATATGGGAAGATTGAAACCAGAGCGCGAATCTCCCCTTTGCTCCCGAGGTTTCTTGGTGCAAGCGATGCAGTTCTTCGACAACGTGGTGTTCGCGGGCGGCGGCAATCGCTGCCTGTGGCAGGCCGGTTTCTACCAATCGGTCGCCGCGGCATTCGGCGCGGCGCCCGCGCGCGCGGCAGCCGCCAGCGCAGGCGCTGCGGTTGCGGTGGTGGTGTTCGCCGGGCGCGTCGATGCCGCGCTGGCGCACTTCAAGCGCGCGACCGCAGCCAATCGACGCAATGTCCACTGGGCCAACGCGCTTCGCGCTGCGCCGCTGTTCCCGCACGCGGCGATGTACCGGCGCGCACTGCTCGAGGTCATCGACGACCGCGCGCTGGCGACGCTGCACGCGGGACCCGATCTGCGCGTGCCGGTCACGCGCGCGCCGCGCTGGCTCGGTGCGCGGACCGGATTCGCCGTGGCCGGCGTGGCCGACGTGGTCGAGCACGCGATCGGGCTCCCGGTGCATCCGCGGCTTGCACGGCGGCTCGGTTTTCGCACCGATTATCAGGCAGTGCGCGGGTGCCGCACCCCCGAGGCGCTCGCCGACCTGGTGCTCGCTTCGTCGTGCACGCCGCCTTTCACGCCGCTGTTGCGCTACGGCGGTGAACCGGCGCTCGACGGCGGCATCGCCGACAACGTTCCGGTCGCCGGACTCGGCGACGCAACCGGCACCACGCTCGTCCTGCTCGCGCGGCGTTACCGGCGCCTGCCGGCGCACCCGTCGCGCGTCTATGTGCAGCCGTCGACCGAGGTGCCGGTGTCGAGCTGGGACTACACGAATCCCGCCGGACTGCAGGCTGCCTACGACCTCGGCCGGCGCGATGGCGAGGCGTTCTTGCAAGGGACGGCTGGCTGACGCGGCAATCGCTGTACCATAGGTTCATCCGGGACCGGACATCCGGCGCGGGACGCAGGCACGGACTTCAGGGGAGGGCATGATGGGGTATCTCCCGCAATTCAAGAACGACCTGTTCATCAGCTACCGCCGGGTCGCGAACGAGGCCCACGACGCCTGGGTCGATGCGTTCTGCGAAGCGTTGCGCACCAGCCTCAAGGAGCTGGTCGGCGACGTGTCGATCTGGCGCGACGAAGAGGCGCTTCGGGCAGGCAGCCCCTGGCGGCCCGAAATCGCCCAGGCGCTGAACGACGCCGCGATTTTCCTCGCGATCATCTCGCGCACCTATCTCGACTCGGACGAGTGCCGCAAGGAGCTCGACACCTTCCTGGGGCGGCTGAAGGACGCTTCCACCGGCACGCAGCGGATGATCGTGCCGATCTTCAAGCAGCCGCCCAAGCCCGACCAGGAGTTGCCGCGCGAGGTCGGCGACGTGCACCGCCACGAGTTCTTTCGCTGGGATCCGCCCGGCTCGCCGCGGTTTCGCGAACTCGGACCCGACCCGGACGGCGCCGACACGCGCGCCTTCTGGGAGACGCTTGGACGCGTCGCGCAGGACATCATGGTCGCGCTGGAGGCGCTGCGCGGCGCGGCCCGGACGCGCGCGCTGGGCACCGTGTTCGTCGCCCGCGTCGGTCCCGAGATCCAGCTCGAGCGCGAGCGGCTGCGCTCCGACCTGCAGCAGCGCGGCTACCTGGTGGTTCCCGAGCACGAGTACCTGTGGAACGCCGACGACTTTCGCGCCAGGATCGACGCCGATCTCGACGCCGCCAGGCTCTGCATCCACCTGGTGGCGAAGACGGAATCCATCGAGCCGGAAACGGCCGAGCGGGCGCAGCTGCAGTTGAAGCTCGCGCACGAGGCGATGAAGCGCAGCGCGCGCCCGCCACCGCTGGTGTGGATCCAGCCGGCGAGTGCCGTCGACCCGTCGGCGCGCGCGCTGATCGACTACATCGAGGGCGACCTCGCCAACGATGGCGTCGAGTATTGGCGCGGCGGTCTCGAGGACCTGAAGACGCAGATCTACGACAAGCTCGGGCCGGCGGCGCCCACACCCGCGGCGGACCCGGTGGCAGGGCGCGCGGTGGCGATGCTGGTCGAGGAGGCGGACCTCGCAAGCGTGGGCGCGTTGCGCTCGCTGCTCGTGGACCGCCTCGCCGTCGACCCGCAGCCCGCCAAGTTCACCGGCTCGGCGCCCAAGGATGCGGCGCGACTTGCGCGGACGCTGGCCGGGTGCAGCCAGTGTCTGCTGGTCTGGGCGATGCAGCCCGAGGAGTGGGTGCACGACGTTCTCGCCAACGCGGCGCTCGCGGATCACCTCGGCCGGGACCGGATGTGCGTCTACGCGATGGCGCCCACGACGCCGGAGAAAGCCACCTTCCAGACCACCCGGGCACGCACGATCCAGGCGACCGTGGATCCCGACGAGTCCGCGCTGCGCGCCTTTCTCGCCGCGGGAGCGGGCGCGCCATGACGCCGGACGAACTCCTGGCCCTGAATCCGTATCCCGGGCTGCGCGCGTTTGCGGTGTCCGAGGCCGATCTCTTCTTCGGCCGGCAGCGCCAGGTCGATGAACTGGTCGAGCGTCTTCACGCGTCGACGCTCGTCGCCGTCGCGGGCGCCTCGGGATGCGGAAAATCCTCGCTCGTTCTCGCCGGTCTGCTGCACGAACTCGCGCGGCGCCATGTTGGGGAAGGCGGGATCGAATGGCGTCCGGTGGTGATGCGGCCGGGCAATCACCCGATTTCCAACCTCGCGTCGGCACTGGCTGCGGCGCTCGACGGCGCGGCGGCGGTCGACCCCACGCGCGCGGCGGCGCTCGACGGCCGCCTACGGCTGTCCGGCATCGGGCTGGTCGAGGCCGTGCGCCTGGCCCGTCTCCCGCCGCGGGTGCGGGTCGTGGTCGTGGTCGACCAGTTCGAGGAGATCTTTCGCTTTCGACGCATGACCGACCAGGACGAGTCCGCTGCGTTCGTGAAGCTGCTGCTGCACGCGGCATTCGATCCCGAGTCGCCGGTCAGCGTGGTGCTGACCCTGCGCTCGGACACGCTGGGGTACTGCGCGGACTTCCGCGACCTGCCCGAGGCGATCAGCCGTGGACAGTATCTCGTGCCCCGGCTCACCCGCGACCAGCGCAAGAACGCGATCGTCGGGCCGGTGGAGCTGCGCGGCTTCCGCGTCGCGCCGCGGCTCGTCCAACGCGTGCTGAACGACGTGTCGGACGATTTCGACGACCTGCCGGTCATGCAGCACGCGCTGTCGCGGACGTGGCGCCGCTGGGCGACCGCCTGCACAGGGTCGCGGCCGATTGACGTCGAGGACTACGAGGCGATCGGGGCCGCGGCCAACGCGCTGTCGATGCACGCCGACGAAGCCTACGACGCGTTGACGGGTCAGGGGGCGGTCGTCGAGAAGGTTTTCCGGGCGCTCACCGAGCGGGTGGCGGAAGGCACCGAAGTGCGACGACCCATGCAGTTCGGCCAGCTCTGCGCGGTGACCGGTTGCGACAGGACGGCCGTGGCCCAGGTGGTCGAACGGTATCGGCAGGGCGACACGGTGTTCCTGCTGCCCGCGGCGGCGGTGCCGCTGGCGGGCAATCCGGTCATCGACATCTCGCACGAGAGCCTGATCCGCAACTGGAAGCGATTGAAGCAATGGACCGACCGGGAAGCGCAGTCGGCGCAGATGATTCGCCGGCTGTTCGATGCTGCCGGGCGCTATGCGACGCAGACCGAAGGCCTGTTGCGGGATCCCGCACTGCAGTTCGCGCTGGACTGGCGCGAACGCAACCAGCCGACTGCCGCGTGGGCCGCGCTCTACGGTTCGCAGTTCGAGCGCACGATGCAGTTCCTGGATGACAGCCGGGACGCGCGCGATCGCGAGCGGCTCGCCGCCCGGCGGGCGGCACGGCGCAGGCGGTGGACGGTGGGCCTGGCGCTGGTCGGCAGCCTGATCTTTGGCGCGGTCATGGCGTGGCAGTACTACGACAGCGCGGCCGCGCGGCGCGAGGCCGAGGACGCCCGTTCGCGATCGCTCTCCCGGCAGCTCGCATTGCTGGCGAACAGCGAACTGGCGGCCGGGCGCCTGGACCGGGCGCTGCTCCTGGGCGTGGCCGCGATGCGCCAGCCGACCGAGGAAGCGCAGGACATCCTGCGCGAGGCATTGCAGTCGGCGCCGCGACGGTTCCTCTCCGGCCACCGGGATGAAGTGTCGAGCGTGGCTTTTGCTCCGGACGGCAAGTCGCTTGCGTCGGCCAGTCAGGACGGGGCGGTGATCTACTGGGATCCGGACAGCGGGAGGGCCATCGGCGGGTTCCTTCGCGATTCCAGGAACGCAACCGCCCGACTGGACTCGATCGTCGCGTTCGGCCGCGACGGCTCGATGCTCGCGTCGCCGAGCGAGGACGGAACCGCGGTGCTGTGGAGTGCGGCGAACGAGCCGAAGCGAGTCGTCCTCAAGGACGCGCCCGAGCCCCCCGGTTTCGTGGCGACGGTCGTGGCGGTCGACGCGGACCACCGGATGATCGCCCTGGCGCGGGGTGAAGGCGATGCCGGCGACGCGGTCAGTCTCTGGGACCTGCAAACGGGCCGGCGGCACGCGGTGCTCGACGTGCCGGGGCAGCAGGTGGTGAGCCTTGCCTTCAGCCCTGATGGCGCCACGCTGGCTGGGGGCACGTCGGAGAGCAGGGTCCTGCTGTGGGATGTCTCGACCGGCAAGGCAAAGGGCACGCCGCTGCGAGGCCACGACGGGCGCGTGAACACCGTTGCGTTCAGCAGCGACGGCCGGACGCTCGCGTCGGGCGGCTCGGACCGCCGAGTGCTTCTCTGGGACACGAGGACGCGCGGAACGCCTTCGAAGAAGCTGGAGGAGCACCGGGACCAGGTCGATCTCGTCGCCTTCAGCCCGGACGGCACGCGGCTTGCGTCGAGCGGCTGGGACAAGGCGCTGTTCGTCTGGGACGTCGCCACCGGCAAACGGCTTGGCCTGTCGGAAAAGGTGCATCAGGATCGTGTCACCAGCCTGGCCTTCAGCCTGGACAACAGGATGCTGGCCTCGGGCAGCCTGGACGGCACGGTCGTGTTGTGGGATGCGCAAACGGGCGAGCCGACCGGGCAGGCATTGAAGGGCCACCAAAGAAAGGAGGTCACGAGCGTCGCGTTCAGCCCCGACGGGAGGACGCTGGCGTCGGCCGGAAGGGACCGGCAGGTGATCCTCTGGGACGTCGCCGGCGGAACGGCGGGAAGGCCGTGGCGCGGGTTGCTCGAGGACATTCGCCAGCCGGTGACCAGCCTCGCCTTCAGCCCCGACCGGCAGTCGCTGGTATCGGGCCACGAGGACGGCGGCGTCTACCTGTGGAGTGTGGCGAACGCCACGCCGGCCTATGAGCGGCTTGGCCTCCACGACGTCCAGGTCACGAGTGTCGCCTTCAGTCCCGACAGCCGATCGGTGGCATCGGCCAGCGAGGACGGCACGGTGAGATTGTGGGATCTCGGCAAATTCGGGCAATGGGACGAGTACAGGGGTCACCGGGCGAAAGTGACGGCCGTGGCCTTCAGTCCCGATGGCGGAATGCTGGCGTCGGGTAGTTGGGACCGGACCGTCATCCTCTGGGACGTGCAAGGGAAGAGAATGCTGCGAACGCCGCTCGAGGGCCATCAACGCGGGGTGACCAGTGTCGCCTTCAGTTCCGACGGCAAGTGGCTGGCTTCGGGAGGCCAGGACAAGGCGATCAAGCTGTGGGACCCGGCCACGGGCGCATTGATGCGCGATCTTCCCGCCGTTCATCGCGACTGGGTCACGAGTGTCGCCTTCAATCCTGGAAACAAGACGATGCTGGCATCGGCGAGTCTCGACCGCTCGCTGCGCCTGTGGGACGTCGCCTCGGGCAAGGAACTCAACGGGCTGGCGATGGAGGCGGGCAATGGCATATGGACCGTGGCCTTCAGCCCCGACGGCAAGACGCTTGTCTCCGGAGGCCTGGACAGTGCGGTCCGGCTGTGGGATGTGGCGAAGCGTGCACCGATCGGGCAACCGCTCCTCGGTCATCGCGACAACGTGTACAGCGTCGCCTTCAGTCCGGACGGCGGGGCCGTCGCTTCCGGAAGCGGCGACGGGTCGCTGATGTTGTCAGACACCGATGTGGCCCAATGGCCGAAGCGGGCCTGTGCGATTGCCGGCGGGGACATCAACGAGGAGGAGTGGCCGAAGAACATCCAGGATCTGCTCAGGGGGCGGAAGCCCTGCGCGGAATTCTGAGAAGGTGTGAACGAATCCCCCATGACCGCTCATCCCGCCCAAACGGCCCCACTCTGCGTTGCAAATGCTCGCCGTAGGTGGGGCTACGGCTGCGCTTTGTGCCTTGACTGGGGCCGTTTGGGCGGTCTGCTCGGCCACGCGGGATTCATTCACACCTTCTGAGGCGCCTTTCGGCCTCGGCGCGTTCGCGGCCCGGAGGGCGAGTGCAGCGCGGCCGATCGACACCGACCACCGAGACGGCCTCCGACTGGTAAAGACCGCGGTGCGTCGTCTTTGCCGCGGCCAGCGCGCGCGTGTATCGTTTGCGCTTGCCGACGCGCACC
>DATIUK010000134.1:0-14001 GCA_035466885.1 Casimicrobiaceae bacterium | reverse complement strand
GTCCTCGTGCCCGAGTCACTGGAGGACGAGGACATGATGGACATGCTCAACGCGGGGCTGCTCCAATACATCGTCGTCGACGACTGGAAGGCGAGGATGTGGGCGCAGGTTCTGCCCAAGGTCAAGCCGCGCAACGACCTCGTGCTGCGCGAGGGCGCGAAGACCGGCTGGGCGGTCCGCAAGGACAGCCCGCTGCTCAAGGCGGAGATCGCCGACTTCTTCCAGAACTGGGCGCTGAAGAACGGGGTCGCCGACTACCGGATGGCGAGCTACATGAAACGGGTCAAGGAGCTCAAGGATCCGACCGGCAGCGCAGAGTGGAAGCGCTTCAAGGAGACGCTGGCGATCTTCGAGAAGTACGGGGCGAAGTACGGCTTCGATCCGCTGATGCTCGCGGCACAGGGCTACCAGGAGTCGCAGCTCAACCAGCAGGCGAAGAGCCACGTCGGCGCGATCGGCGTGATGCAGATCATGCCGGCGACCGGGGCGCAACTCAATGTCGGGGACATCCGCATCACCGAGCCCAACATTCACGGCGGCGCGAAGTACATGGACCAGCTGATGACCAAGTACTTCCCGGATGCGAAGTTCAGCGAGGGCAACCGGCCGCTGTTCGCGTTCGCCAGCTACAACTGCGGCCCCGGCAACGTGTCCAAGATGCGCAAGGAGGCGGCCCGGCGGGGGCTCGACCCGGACCGGTGGTTCAACAACGTCGAGATCGTCGTCGCCGAGAAGATCGGCACCGAGACGACGACCTACGTGCGCAACATCTACAAGTACTACGTCGCGTACAAGCTGACGCTCGAGGCGGGGGCCGCGGCGGAGAAGGCGCGCGGAGAGGTCGCCCCGGCGAAGAGCTGACGGCTCGCCGCCGCCGAGGTTGCCGGCTCAGGCGCGCGGCGGCACGTAGCCCTGCGGGACCTCGGCGCCGGCGCCGAAGAAGTGGTTTTCCATCTGCTCGGCGAGCCACTTGCGCGCCCGCGGGTCGGCGAGCGACAGCCGGTTCTCGTTGACCAGCATCGTCTGGTGACGCAGCCACGCCTGCCACGCCTCCTTCGACACGTTTTCGTAGATCCGCTTGCCGAGTTCCCCCGGGTAGGGAGGGAGGTCGAGCCCCTCGGCTTCGCGGCCGAGCTTGACGCAGTGGACGGTTCTTGCCATGGATTTCTCCTACAGTCGTTTCCGGTAGACCTGCGACTTGCGCTGGTAGTTGTAGAGCGCCTGCTTCTGCTGCGGCAGGTCGGCGATGGTCGCGTGCCGGAACCCGCGCTCGAGGAACCACTGCGCAGTGCGGGTCGTGAGCACGAAGAGGTCGGTCAGCTTGAGCTTGCGCGCGCGAGCCTCGATCTCCTGCTCCAGCGCCGCGCCGTAGCCCTCGCGCCGGAAGTCCGGGTGGACGGCAAGCGCGGCGAGCTCGCCGATCTTCTCGTTCGGGAAGGCGTAGAGCGCCGCGCAGCCGACGACCGCGCCGTCGTGCTCCAGGACGACGAAGCGCTCGATCTCGGTCTCGAGGCGCTCGCGGGAGCGCCGGACCAGCACGCCCTGGTCCTCGAGGGGGCCGATGATCTGCAGGATGCCGCCGACGTCGTCGATCGTCGCGTTGCGCAGGTTGGCGAGCGGTGCGGCGGCGACCATCGTGCCGACGCCGTCGCGGGTGAAGAGCTCGAGCAGCAGTGCGCCGTCGAGGTGGCGGCTGATGAGGTGCGAGCGCTTGACCCCGTTGTCGCAGGCGCGCACCGCGCAGGGCAGGTAGTGGCGGACGTCGGCGGGCAGCTTCGCCCCGGCGCTCTCGAGCAGGGCCTCGGCGTCGCGCGTGGACAGCTCGGTCAGCAGCCGTCGGCGGCCGTTCTTCACGCCCTCGGTCTCCATCAGGAACACGAGCTTGTGCGCGTCGAGGCGGACGGCGACCTGGGTGGCGATCTCCTCCAGCGACAGGTTGAAGATCTCGCCGGTCGGCGAGAAGCCCAGCGGCGAGATCAGCACGATGTCGCCGTCGTCGAGGCGCTGGTGGATGGCGTCGGTGTCGACGCGGCGGACTTCGCCGGTCAGCTGCATGTCGATGCCCTCGACCACGCCCAGCGGCTTCGCCGTCAGGTAGTTGCCCGACGACACGCGGATCCGCGCGCCGGCCATCGGCGAGTTGGCGATCCCGAGCGAGAGCATCGCCTCGATGCGGCTGCGCACCTGCCCCGACGCCTCGAGCACGCAGTCCATCGTCTCGGCGTCGGTGATCCGCAGCCCGAAGGCGTAGCGGTTGCTGATGTCCTGCTGGGCGAGGATCGCCTCGATCTGCGGCCGCGAGCCGTGGACGACGACCAGCCGCACGCCGAGGCTGTGCAGCAGGTTCAGGTCGTGGACGATGCCGAGGAAGGTGTCGTCGGCGACGACCTCGCCGCCGAACGCGATCACCAGCGTCTTGTCGCGCAGCGCGTAGATGTACGGCGCGGCCGAGCGGATCCACTGGACGAACGCGCGGGTGGTCGCGGAATGGGCCTGGGGCGCGGCTTTCGGGTTCGATGGCATCGGCTGCGTGCGGGATTCGCAAACCGGCCGATTATAGCGCCCGGCCGCTGCCTCGCCGCCCGTATAATCGCCCGTCGCGCCGCAGATTCGTCCACGGCCGTCCCGCCGCCGGTCTAGCCCCGTCCATGCCGCCAACGCTCCTCGACAACCTCAACGCGCCGCAGCAGGAAGCGGTCACGTTGCCGCATCAGTCGGCGCTGATCCTCGCTGGCGCCGGCAGCGGCAAGACCCGCGTGCTCACCACGCGGATCGCCTGGCTGCTCGCGACCGGGCAGGCCTCGCCGCTGTCGGTGCTCGCGGTGACCTTCACCAACAAGGCGGCGAAGGAGATGCTGGCGCGGCTGTCCGCGATGTCGCCGGTCAACACCCGCGGCATGTGGATCGGCACCTTCCACGGCCTGTGCAACCGGATGCTGCGCGCGCACCACCGCGACGCCGAACTGCCGCAACTCTTCCAGATCCTCGACTCGCAGGACCAGCTGTCGCTGATCAAGCGGATGGTCAAGGCGCACGGCATCGACGATGAGCGCTTTCCGCCGCGGCAGATCCAGCAATTCGTCAGCAGCGCCAAGGAGGAGGGCCGCCGCGCCAACCAGGTCGAGGCCGGCGACGATTTCGCGCGCCGGATGGTCGAGCTCTACGCGATGTACGACGCGACCTGCCAGCGCGAGGGCGTGGTCGACTTCGCCGAACTCCTGCTGCGCAGCTTCGAGCTCCTGTCGCGGCACGACGCGCTGCGCGAGCACTATCGCCGGCGCTTCTCGCACCTGCTCGTCGACGAGTTCCAGGACACCAACGAGCTCCAGTACCGGTGGCTGAAGCTCCTCGCCGGCCCCGACACGGCGATGTTCGCGGTCGGCGACGACGACCAGTCGATCTACGCCTTCCGGGGCGCGAAGGTCGCCAACATGCAGGCGATCGAGCGCGACTTCGGCCGGCCCGGCATGCCGGTGCACCTCATCAAGCTCGAGCAGAACTACCGTTCGCTGGGCCACATCCTCGACGCCGCCAACGCCCTGATCCGCAACAACCCGTCGCGGCTGGGCAAGAACCTGTGGACCGCCGAGGGCAAGGGCGACCCGGTGCGCGCCGTGGCCTCGCCGTCGGACATCGACGAGGCGGCGTTCGTCGTCGATATCGTCAAGGGGCTGGCCGAGGAAGGGCTGGCACTCTCCGAGGTCGCGGTCCTCTACCGCTCGAACGCCCAGTCGCGCGTGCTCGAGCACGCGCTGTTCGGCGCCGGCGTGCCGTACCGCGTCTACGGGGGCCTGCGCTTCTTCGAGCGCGCGTAGGTCAAGCACGCGCTCGCGTACCTGCGCCTCGTCGCCGCGGCCGACGACGACGGCGCGTTCCTGCGGGTCGTCAACTTTCCGCCGCGCGGCATCGGCGCGCGATCGCTGGAGGCGCTGCAGAACGCGGCGCGGCAGCAGGGCACGACGCTCTGGCAGGCCGCCTGCTCGGGTGCCGTCGGCGGCAAGGCGGGAACCTCGCTCGCTGCCTTCGTGCGCCTCATCGAGGCGATGCGCACCGCTGCGGCCGGGCTGCCGCTGCCCGAAGAGGTCGCCCACGTGCTGGCTGCCTCCGGCCTCGTCGCGCACTACAAGGCCGAGAAGGACGGCGAGGACCGGCTCGACAACCTCGAGGAGCTGGTCAGCGCCGCCGACGCGTTCCTGCGCGAGGCCGATCTCGCGGTCGACGCGCCGATCGCCACCGGCGGCGACGCCGACGCGGCGGCAGCCGAGGGCGCGACCGATCCGGTCGCCGCGTTCCTCGCCCACGCGGCGCTCGAGGCCGGCGAGACGCAGGAGGCGGAAGGGCGGCCCGCGCTGCAACTCATGACCGTGCACGCGGCGAAGGGCCTCGAGTTCCACACCGTGTTCGTGACCGGGCTCGAGGAGGGGCTGTTCCCGCACGAGAACAGCCTGTCCGAGTTCGACGGCGTCGAGGAGGAGCGGCGCCTCATGTACGTGGCGATGACGCGGGCCAAGCGCCGGCTCTACCTCACCCACGCGCAGAGCCGGATGCTGCACGGCCAGGTCCGCTACCACATTCCATCGCGTTTTCTCGACGAACTGCCCCGCGAGCTCGTGCAGTGGCTATCGCCGCGGCGGCCAAAGGCCTACCCGGCCGCGGTCGACGTCGACGTCGCCGAGTGGGGCGCGCGGGCCGCGGCACCGGCGTGGACGACGGCGCCGGCGACGCCGCGGCAGGTCGAGCCCGCCGCCGGGCCGACCTGGCGGATCGGGCAGTCGGTGCGCCACGCGAAGTTCGGCGTCGGCGTCATCATCGACGCCGAAGGGCGCGGAAACGACGCCCGGGTGCAGGTGAACTTCCGCGACGCGGGCGCCAAGTGGCTGTCCCTCGAGGACGCGAAACTGGAAGCAGCCTGATTCATCGACGGACTGCCGGGTGACCGGCCGGCCCGGCGGTCAGCGCGGCGCCGATCCGTTCTTGCCGAGGTGGTCGTCGACCGCCTCCCACGCGGCGTGGAAGAAGCGATCGGCGCCGACGTGCGAGGTGAGACCGAGTCGCATCAGCTGCTCGCGCAGCGGGCGGTTGGTGTGCGAGAAGCGGAAGTCGATGCCCGCTTTGCCCAGCTCGTCGAGCAACTCGTCGAACACCTCCATCGCCGTGATGTCCATTCGCGTCACCGCCTGCATGTCGAAGACGATGCAGCGCACGGGCTCGCTCGCGGTGCGGACGAGGCCGCGGACACGGCCGGCGACGTGGCGGGCGTTGGCGAACACCAGCGGGGCGTAGACGCGGTAGACGAGGACCCCGGGGGGTGCCACGCCCGAGCGCTCCTCGTCGAGATCGTGGAACCGGTGATCGGGCGGCGCGCGCCGCAGCAGCGCATCGCGCGGTCGCGCGGTCGCGATCAGCAGCGCGACGACCGAGAGGGCGACGCCGGCCAGGATGCCCGGCAGCACGCCGAACAGCAGCACGCCGAGGCTCACCCCCAGCGACAGCCGGAAGCCTCCGGGCTCGAGACGCCGCAGCCGGACGTTCTCCTGCCAGTCGAAGAGCGCGAAGCCCGTGTAGACCAGCAGCGCCGCCAGCGCGACGATCGGCAGCCACTTGAGCAGCGGGGCCAGCACCAGCACGAACAGCAGCAGCAGGGCGGTGGCCACCCACTGCGCCATCTGCGTCCGGCCGCCGTAGGCCGCGACGGTGAGCGTCCGCGAGCCGCTGCTGCCGACCGTGTAGCCGCCGAGGAGCCCTGCTCCGAGGTTCGAGGTCCCCAGCGCGGCGAGCTCGCCGTTGGCGTCGATGTCCTGGCGCAGGTTCGCCGCGACCGCGCGCGCGAGCAGGATGCCCTCGGCGAAGACCAGCGTGGCGACGGCGAGCGCACCCGGCGCGAGGTCGAGGAGATCCTGCCCGGTCACGGCCGGCAGGTGCGGGCGCGGCAGGCCCTGCGGCATGTCGCCCAGCAGCGCGATGCGGTACTGCGCAAGGTCGAATGCGTAGGCGACGACGATGCCGACGATGCAGACGGCGAGCGATCCCGGCACCCCCGGCGCGAAGCGCTTCAGCAGGTAGAGCAGGCCGATCAGCGACAGACCCAGCGCCAGCGTCGGCAGGTGCGTCCAGGGCAGACGGGAGAGCGCCTCGGCGATGCGCGGAAAGAACTGGTCGTTCACCAGCGGTAGGCCCAGGAGTTTGCCGACCTGCGTGCCGATGAGGATCAGCGCCGAGCCATTGAGATAGCCAACCAGCACTGGCTTCGACAGCAGGTCCGCGAGGTCGCCGACCTGCAGCCGCGAAGCCAGGACGAGGATCGCGCCGACCAGGAAAGGCAGCGCGGTGGCGAGCGCCATCGTGCGCGCCGGGTCGCCTCCGGCGAGCGGGGCGACGACGGCGGCGGCGAGCAGCGCGGTCGTGGCATCCGGACCGGCGATCACCGGCGTACCGCGCGAGAACAGCGCGTAGCCGGCCATCGCGCCGATCGCCGCGTACAGCCCGTACGCCGGCGGGACGCCGACGAGCTCGGAGTAGGCGAGCACCGAGGGGATCATCACCAGGAATGCCGACAGGCCGGCGACGAGGTCGCCGCGCAGCGCATCGCGCGGGTAGTCGCGGAAAAGCGCGATGCCGGGGAGCCAGCGCGCGATCCCGGCGTGCGCGCGCGCGGGACGGTCGTTGTTCATGCCGTGCCGACGCGCTTTCGCCGATCAGGCGTCGATGGATGACGACCGCGTGTGGCCCGCGTCCTCGCCGGCGTGGAACACGTCGCGGTAGCTCACGTAGTCGGAAATGTGCAGCGTCGCCACGAACAGGAAGATGTAGGGCAACAGGAACGCGACGACGACGACCAGCGCGAATTCCGACGGGACGATCGCGGCGACGATCGCCGTCACCGACGCCGGCAGCACGCCGCCGAAGAAGAACACCAGTGCGCCGTAGACGGCGATCGGCCGCCAGTTGGCGAGCGATGCGCGCAGCGAGAGCGCCAGCGCCTCGACCGCGCCGCAATCGTGGAACACGACCAGCCCGGGCGCGAACCACAGCGCCAGGATCACCGGCAGCGCGAGCACCGCGGCGAACAGCATCGCCGCCTGGACCTCGCCGGTCGCGAGCACCGTCTCGTCCAGCTTGACCTTGCCCGCGAGCACCTCGAGCAGCTTGCCGCCGTCGACGAGCGACGTCGCGAACACCGCCGTGGCGATTCCCGCCAGCATGAACGCGCCCAGCGGAAGCAGCGCCCAGAGGTTCGAGCGAAAGCCCTGGAACAGCAGCTTGAGGTCGGGGCCGCCGCCGCGCTCCTGGCTCCACGCCGCGGCGAGGAAGCCGACGGCAAAGACCGGCTTGAGCAGGGGCAGCGCGAACTGGCCGAGGAGCGGGATGATGTCGATCAGGCCGGCGACGAAGTAATAGAGGAGCAGCAGCATCAGCCAAGGCATGCGCTTCGCGGTCAGCATCGCGTGCGCCTCCTTGAGCCAGTGCGCGCCGCGCCGGGCCTCGTGCTGCGCGAACGCGATCGGCTGCCGCGGCCCCGTCATCGCGTGGCCCCGGAGACGGCCGCGATCCGCGCCGGGTGCGCGATGCGGTCGCGCAGGATGCGCTCGAAGTGGGCCGGGTCGTGCGCGTGAACGAGTTCGCCCGGCCGCGGCAGGTGGAGATCGTACAGGCGCGACAGCCAGAAGCGCAGCGCCGCGGCGCGCAGCAGCGACGGCCACTGCTCGCGCTCGACCGCGTCGAGCGGGCGCACCGCCTGGTAGCCGTCGAGCAGCGCCGAGACGAGTCCGGGCTCGAGCGTCCCGCGCGCGCCGCCCTCCTTGACGACGCACCAGTCGTTGACGGTGATGGCGAGATCGTAGGCGTAGAAGTCGGTCGCGGCGAAGCCGAAGTCGATCAGGCCGGCCACGAGGTCGCCGGCGAACAGGACGTTGTCGCAGAAGAGGTCGCCGTGGATCGCGCCCTTGGGCATCGCCGTCCTGCCGAACCCGGTCTGGTGCTTGAGCTCGCCGGCCAGCAGCTCGTTCTGGTCGGCGGTGAGGAACGGGCGCACCGCGCGTGCCGCCTGGCGCCACCAGGCCGGCCCGCGACGATTGCCGAGGCGGCTGCGGTAGCTCGCCGAGGCGAGGTGCAGGCGGGCGAGCGCGTCGCCCACGGCCGTGCAGTGCGGCGCGTCCGGAACGACGATCGGCGCGCCGTCGATGCGCTGGGTGAGGCCCGCCGGCTTGCCGTTCAGCATGCTGAACAGCGCGCCGGTGCGGTCCGGCGCCGGCGCGGGGCAGGCGACGCCGGCCCGCGCGAGGTGCGCCGTCAGGTTGAGGTAGAACGGCAGCTCGTCGGCGGGCAGGCGCTCGAACAGCGTCAGCACGAAGCGCCCGCGGGTGGTCGTGACGAAGTAGTTGGTGTTCTCGATGCCCGACGCGATCGGCGCCTGCTCGACCAGCGTGCCGACGGCGTAGCGGGTGAGCCACGCTTCGAGTTCGGCGGTGGATACGGCGGTATAGACCGACATCGGGGGAGCCGCGACGCGCCGGGGTGGCGCGGCGTTTCTTCGGGTTAGGGTTGCAGCGGGCTGGGGATCAGAACGTGAACAGCACCCAGAGCGGAACCATGATTCCCGTGTCGAGGCCGCTGCGGATGTGCAACTGCCCGCTCGAATCCGGGACCAGGAAGTATGGGCGGCCGAGGCGCGGCGTCACCTTGATCCAGACGACCCTGCCGCCGACCCGCGCCTCCTCGACGGTCTCGCCGTCCTTGCGGGTGATCGTGACCTGGGGCTCGAGGTCCGGATCGGTGGCGAGTTCCGGCGGCGGCGGAATCTCGGGCAGCGGCTCGAGCTTCGGCGGCGGCGGCGCGGGCGCGAGCTGTGCCTGGCCGACGGCCGGCGCCCCGAGCAGCGCGGCGGCGAAAAGCGCGCAGGCGAGGCGCAATGCCGGGGAAGTGGATTCGAGCGCACGGGGGGCCATGATTCGATTTTACCAGAGCAGGCCCCGGCCAACCTCCCGCCCGCAGCAGCGCAGCCTCGCCGGCGCGATGCCGTCCCCGGTCAGAGGTTGAGCATCTTCTCGCGCTCGGAGCGGGTCGGCTGGAAGCCGCGACCCTCGTAGAAGTTGAAGATCGCCTCGACGATCGCCTCTGGCTCCTCGATCACCTGCATGAGGTCGACGTCGTGTTCGTGGATGAGCCCCTCGCCGACGAGCGACTTCCGCATCCAGTCGAGAAGCCCCCTCCAGAAGTCGCCCCCGACCAGGATGATCGGAATGCGGCGGCTCTTGCCCGTCTGGACGAGCGTCAGGCACTCGGAGAGCTCGTCGAGCGTGCCGAAGCCGCCCGGCATCACGACGTAGGCGGACGCGAAGCGCACGAACATCATCTTGCGGGCGAAGAAGTAGCGGAAGTCGAAGCCGACATCCTGGAAGTCGTTGCCGCCCTGCTCGCGCGGCAGCAGGATGTTGAGCCCGATCGCCGGCGACTTGCCTGCATGCGCACCGCGGTTGGCCGCCTCCATGAGTCCGGGACCGCCGCCGGAGATGACGGCGAAGCCCGCGTCCGACAGCAGGCGCGCGATCCGCTCGGCGCGCTCGTAGTACGGATGGCCCTGCCGGATGCGCGCGCTGCCGAACAGGCTCACCGCGGGGCGCACGCCCTGCAGGCGCTCGGTCGCCGCAGCGAACTCTGCCATAATCCCCAGCACCCGCCAGGCCTCCTGGCCGTTCGACGTGTACATGGCCCGGGGATCGATGAGCTCGGGAATCTTGCCGGTTCGGATCATGCCTAGACTCGTCCTCGTCGATGGTTCGTCGTACCTGTATCGCGCGTTCCACGCGCTGCCGGACCTGCGCACTTCGCAGGGCGAACCGACCGGCGCGCTGCGCGGAGTGCTCGCGATGTTGCGCCGAATGGTGGAGGACGGCAAGCCCGATTACTTCGCCGTCGTCTTCGATGCGCCGGGCAGGACCTTTCGCGACGACTGGTACGCCGCATACAAGGCGAACCGGCCGCCGATGCCCGACGATCTCGCGCGCCAGATCGCGCCGCTGCACGAGCTCGTGCGTGCGCACGGCTGGCCGCTCCTGATGGTCGAGGGCGTCGAGGCGGACGACGTCATCGCCACGCTGGCGACACAGGCGGCCGCGCGCGGGATCGACTGCCTGGTGTCGACGTCCGACAAGGATCTCGCGCAGCTCGTGCGCCCCGGCATCACGCTGGTCAACACCATGAGCAACGAGACGCTGGACGACGCGGGCGTGGTGCAGAAGTTCGGCGTCCGCGCCGACCAGGTGCTCGATCTCCTCACGCTGACCGGCGACGCCGTCGACAACGTGCCCGGCGTCGCCAAGGTCGGGCCGAAGACGGCGGCGAAGTGGCTGGAGCGCTACGGCACGCTCGACAATGTCGTCGCCCATGCGGCCGAGATCACCGGCGTCGTCGGCGAGAACCTGCGGCTTGCCCTCGACTGGCTGCCGCAGGGCCGGCGGCTCCTGACCGTCAAGACCGACTGCGCGCTGCCGGTCGCGCCCGAGGATCTGCGCATCGACGGTGCCGATGCCGAGCGGTTGAAGGCGCTCCTCCAGCGCTTCGAGTTCAGGAGCTGGATCAGGGACCGGGCCGGCGGCGACGCGGCGGGCGACCCCGCCGGCGCGATCGCGGGCGAAGCGGCACGGCAGGACCTGCGCAGGTTCGCCGCCGCCGACCCGCCGTCGGGATCGGCGCCGCCGCCGGTGCCGCGGGACTACGAGACCGTCGTCGACGAGGCGGCGCTGCTGCGCTGGCAGGCCGAGATCGCCGGCACGAAGCTCGTCGCCTTCGACACCGAGACGACGGGGCTCGACCCGATGGCGGCGCGGATCGTCGGCCTGTCGTTCGCCGTCCGCCCGGGGCGCGCCTGCTACATCCCGCTCGCGCACCGCTATCCCGGCGCGCCGGACCAGCTCTCGCCGGAAGCGGTGCTGGCGCGCTTCGCGCCGTGGTTCGCCGACCCTCGCCGCGAGAAGCTCGGGCAGAACCTCAAGTACGACCAGCACGTGCTGGCCAACCCCGGTATCGCGCTCGGCGGCGTCGCGCACGACACGATGCTGGAGTCGTACGTGCTGGAGTCGCACCGGCCGCACGACATGGACAGCCTCGCCTGGCGCGTGCTCGAGGTGAAGACCATCACCTACGCCGAGGTGGCCGGCAAGGGGGCGAAGCAGATCGGCTTCGACCAGGTCGACATCGCGACCGCGACGGCGTACGCGGCGGAGGACGCCGACGTCACGCTGCAGCTCCATCAAGCGCTGCTGCCGCGGCTCGAGCGGGAGCCGCGGCTCCTGCACCTCTATCGCACGATCGAGCTGCCGGTGCGCGAGGTGCTGTTCCGCATGGAGCGCGCGGGCGTGCTGGTCGACGCGGCGCTGCTCGGCCAGCAGAGCCGCGAGCTTGGCGAACGCGTGCTCGAGCTCGAGCGGCAGGCGTTCGCGCTCGCCGGGCAGCCGTTCAATCTCGCATCGCCCAAGCAGCTGGGCGAGATCCTGTTCGAGCGGATGAAGCTGCCGGTGGTCAAGAAGACCGCGACCGGCCAGCCGTCGACCGACGAGGAGGTGCTGCAGGAGCTCGCGGCCGACTACCCGCTGCCGAAGCTGCTGCTGCAGCACCGCAGCCTCGCCAAACTGAAGTCGACCTACACCGACAAGCTGCCGCAGATGATCAACCCGCGCACCGGCCGCGTGCACACGACCTACGCGCAGGCGACCGCGGTCACCGGCCGGCTCGCTTCGACCGACCCCAACCTGCAGAACATCCCGGTGCGCACTGCCGAAGGCCGCCGCATCCGCGAGGCGTTCATCGCGGCGCCGGGCCACCGGCTGGTGTCGGCCGACTACTCGCAGATCGAGCTGCGGATCATGGCGCACCTGTCCGGCGACCCGGCGCTGCTGAAGGCGTTCGGCGAGGGTGCCGACATCCACAGCGCAACGGCGGCGGAGATCTTCGCCGTGCCCGTCGCCGAGGTGACCACCGACCAGCGCCGTTACATCAAGGCGGTGAACTTCGGTCTCATCTACGGCTTGGGCGCGTTCGGCCTTGCGCAGCAGTTGGGGATCGAGCGCGGCGCCGCGCAGCAGTTCATCGACAAGTATTTCGCGCGCTACCCCGGCGTGGCCGCCTACATGCAGCGCACGCGCGAGCTCGCGCGCGAGCAGGGTTACGTCGAGACGGTGTTCGGGCGCCGCCTCTGGCTGCCCGACATCAAGGCGGCCGGCGGACCGCGGCGTGCGGGTGCCGAGCGCGCCGCGATCAACGCGCCGATGCAGGGCACCGCCGCGGACCTGATCAAGCTGGCGATGATCGCCGTCCAGCAGTGGCTCGACCGCGAGCGCCTTGCCACGCGGCTCATCCTGCAGGTCCACGACGAACTCGTGCTCGAGGCGCCCGACGGCGAGGTCGACCGCGTCCGGCGCGAACTGCCCGAACTGATGTCAGGGGTGGCGCAACTCGCGGTGCCGCTGGTCGCCGACGTGGGCTGCGGCGCCAACTGGGAAGAGGCGCACTAGGGCCTGTTCACACTGTGTCTGCAAGACGCGTTGCGAGTGAAAATGGCCCTAAGCAAGGCGCAAAACGCAGGCGGGCCGAGAGCCCGCCGAGGCTTTGCAACGACGCGCAGGGCCATTTTCTCCGCAACCCGGAGGGAACGGGTGCTGTGGGGCGCCACTCGGCGTTGCTCTCCTCGCAGAGACGCCCGGTCTCTACTTCGTCGAGCGCCTTGATTGGCGCCCCACAGCACCCGTTCGCGCTTACAGACACAGTGTGAACAGGCCCTATTGATCCGGCACGATTATGTTTTCACGCAGCGTACTTGACGCGCGGGTCTTGGAAGTAGGACTTCACACGCTCGGGATCGCCTTCGATCCGGGCCATGTGATCGGTGGCTGCGGCGTGCAGCTTGGCCTTGGTTCGTGCCGGCACTTTCGAGCCGATGGCGTGCTTCAGGTCGGCATTCAGTCGCTCGTCGGGATTCAGTTCCGGACTGTAGCTGGGCAGGTAGAACACCTCGATGTGTCGCGTGTGCTCAGCCAACCACGCCTTCACCGGCTTGCAGTGGTGAACGCCCAAGTTGTCGAGGATCAGGAACACCTTCTTGCCAGCCTTACGCCCATCCCTGACCAACGCCTGCAAGAACTCGATCAACCGCTCATGGTTGAAAGCGCCGTCGACAATCATCCAACTGGCGCGGCCTTGGTTGGTGACGGTCGAGATCATCGACAACTTCTCCCGCGTCCCGCCGACCGCCATCGCCACCGGCGTCTGGCCACGCGGCGCGTAGCCGCGCCCACGCACGTCGGTGTTGACCAGCGCCGTCTCGTCACCCCAGTGAATCTCGCCCCGCTCGGCCTTGGCCCGGGCTTCAATCGCTGGGTACTGCTTGTCCAGCCACTGCTGCACCGCCTCCGGCCGCTGCTCGTAGGCCCGCTTGATCGGCTTCTGCGGCGTAAAGCCCCAGCGCGCCAGGTAATTGCCGACCGCACGCACCGACAGCTTGATGCTGCACTCTCGCTCGATCAGTTGCATCACCGCCGCCCGCGTCCACAGCGCGAAGTCCATCTTCAATTGCTCCGGGCGCTTGTCGCAGATGGTCCGCCGGATCGCCGCCTCTTGTTCCGCACTCAGGCTGCGACCCATGCCGCTGCGGCGACCGCGCGCGGCCGGGGCAATAGCGGCCAGCCCGCCAGCCTCGAACTGATCGAGGGTCCTGCGCACCGCCGGATAACTCAGCCCAGTGAGTTCGACGATATGCATTACGCCGTGGCCTTTGCGATGCAAGCGCACCACCTGCTTGCGCCGCTCGTGCAACTGCTCCAGCGTCTGATAACGGGCATCTTCTTTGTCCATGAACCTTCGAACACCGGCACCCCGAAAAGTTCATTCTTCATAGTGCCGGCTCAATAGGAGCAATCGGTTGGGTGGGCAACGGCTGCTGCCGGCGTTCGACTCGCCTCGCGGTTGCGTCGGTGGCTACGCCACAAGCACAAGGTTCGGCACCGCAAG
>DATIUK010000133.1:0-9991 GCA_035466885.1 Casimicrobiaceae bacterium | reverse complement strand
CTCGTCTCTGTGGCCCTGTTCCTCGCCTTCGTCATCCGCGCGAGCGGGGACTTATAGCGTCCGGGTGTTACCCGGCATCCTGCTCTGTGGAGCCCGGACTTTCCTCCCCCCTCCGTGAAGAGGGCGGCGACGGTCTGGCTGGCTTCGGTGCGAAGGATAGCATCCGCACCACGCAAGGTCAGGTCGATCGGGCGGCGGCGACGCGCCAGCGCACGGCTTCGCCGGCACGCAGCGGCACCAGGGTGTCGGCGCCGAACGGGTAGACGGCCGGCACGCTCCACGGCTCCCGGACGAGGGTGATCGTGTCGCGGTTGCGCGGCAGGCGGTAGAAGTCCGCGCCGTGGAAGCTCGCGAATCCCTCCAGCCGATCGATCGCGCCGGCATCCTCGAACGCCTCGGCGTAGAGCTCGAGCGCTGCGTGGGCGGAATAGCAGCCGGCGCAGCCGCAGGCGTGTTCCTTGGTGTGGCGGGCGTGCGGCGCGCTGTCGGTGCCGAGGAAGAACCTGGGGCTGCCCGACGTCGCTGCGCGGACCAGCGCCTCGCGGTGCGTCTCGCGCTTGAGGATCGGCAGGCAGTAGAGGTGTGGACGCAGGCCGCCGGCGAAGATCGCGTTGCGCGACCAGAGGAGGTGCTGCGGCGTGATCGTCGCCGCGACGTTGGCGGGCGCGCCGGCGACGTACTCGGCCGCCTCGCGGGTGGTGATGTGCTCGAGCACGATGCGCAACGCCGGAAAGTCGCCGACGATGCGCTGCAGCAGCCGATCGACGAACACGCGCTCGCGGTCGAACATGTCGACGTCGGCGTCGGTCACCTCGCCGTGGAGCGACAGCACGACGCCGTGCTTTTCCATCGCCGCGAGCGCCGGGTAGACGCGCGAGAGCGCCGTCACGCCCGCGTCCGAGTTGGTCGTCGCGCCCATCGGGTAGTACTTCACGGCGTGGACGAAGCCCGACGCCGCCGCGCGCGCGATCTCGGCGGCGTCGGTGTTGTCGGTGAGGTAGAGCGTCATCAGCGGCGTGAAGTCCGACCCGGCCGGCCTCGCCGCGACGATGCGGTCGCGATAGGCGGCAGCCTGCGCGGTGGTCGTCACCGGCGGCTTGAGGTTCGGCATGACAATTGCTCGGGCAAAGACGCGCGCAGTCGCCGCGACGACGTCGGAGAGCACCGGGCCGTCCCGCAGGTGCAGGTGCCAGTCGTCGGGTCGGGTCAGCTGGAGATCGGAGGGCATGGTGCGAAGGCCTTGTTTTTTCAGCATTATACGCCGGGCGCGTACCGTCGGGCGAAACGGTGGCGGCGGCGGCGCAGGGCGAGCTATAATCGCGCGCTTCACTCGGCGGGTCGCCCTTGTCGTCATGGCCGCGCCGGGAACACAACACGCCGTTCACGGCGGCAGGTAGAAGCCACCCGAGGTAGAAGAGGTCAGCATGGCAACCAAGCAAGCAACCGTCGCCAAGAAACCCAAGGTGCTCACCGAGGAGGACCTCCTCAGGGCCCCGGAACGGGAGTACATGAACGAGGCCCAGCTCGCGTTCTTCCGCCAGCGCCTGATCGACATCCGCGAGCAGATCCTGCGCAACGCGGACGACACCGGCGAGCACCTGCGCGAGAACGAAGTGACGACCGACCCGTCCGACCGGGCGACGCTCGAGGAGGAATACACGCTCGAGCTGCGCACGCGGGACCGGGAACGAAAGCTGCTGAAGAAGGTCGAAAAGTCGATCAAGCTGATCGACGACGGCAGCTACGGCTACTGCGAGGAGACCGGCGAGCCCATCGGCATTCCGCGCCTCCTTGCCCGGCCGACCGCGACGCTCTCGCTCGAAGCGCAGGAGCGGCGCGAGCGGGTGCAGAAGATGTTCGGCGATTGATCCTGCCCGTCGTCCGCCCGCCGGGGGCGACCCCATGGCTTGCCAAACAGATTCGGTGACCCCATGTCGGATATCGATCCAACGCGCCGCGCCGCCCTGAAGGCGGCTGCCGCAACTGCGACGCTCGCCGTCGCAGGTTTTCCCACCCTCGCCAGGAGCCAGACCAGCATGTTCACGCTTCCGCCTCTCCCCTACGCCGACGGCGCGCTCGCGCCCGTGATCTCCGCCAACACCATCGGGTTCCACTACGGCAAGCACCACAAGACCTACGTCGACAACCTCAACAACCTGGTCAAGGGCTCGGCCTACGAGGGGGCGACGCTGGAGAAGATCATCGCCGACTCCGCGGGCAAAGCCGACCAGGCGGGCATCTTCAACAATTCCGCCCAGATCTGGAACCACACGTTCTACTGGAACAGCCTGAAGCCCAACGGCGGCGGCAAGCCGTCGGGCAAGCTCGCGGCGATGATCGACAGCGACCTCGGCGGCTTCGACAACTTCAAGAAGGAGCTCGCCGCGACCACGGTGTCGCAGTTCGGCTCCGGCTGGGGCTGGCTGGTCGTCGAGGGCGGCAAGCTCAAGATCGTCAAGACCGGCAACGCCGAGGTGCCGTTCACCAAGGGCCAGAAGCCGCTGCTCACCATCGACGTCTGGGAGCATGCCTACTATCTGGACTACCAGAACAAGCGTGCCGATTACGTCAACGCGCTGATCGACAAGCTGCTGAACTGGGATTTCGCGGCCGAGAACCTGGCCAAGGCCTGATCCACGACGCGTCCCGGCGCCCTGCCCGGGCGTTGCCGGCGCCGATCCGACAACGGCCGGAGGTTCTCCGGCCGTTGGTTTTTCGGGGAGCGCCAAGGCGGCGACGGCTTGTCGCGGGGCTATGACGGGAACATAATCGTCATCCCGGTTCGCCCGGCCCCGGCCGCTGCCGGCCGGTTACCATCGCAACGACTCGCCACCACCATGGGTTTCTTTTCCAAGCCGATTGCCAGGAAGCCCGCGCCGCCCAAGCCGGAGCCGGCGCCCGCGGCGCCGTCGCGGCCGCAGTCGGCGCACGAGGTCGCGCTGCAGGCAGCGCGGACGGGAAGGCCGGCGGAGCAGCGGCCGGTCGACCCGGTGGCGAACGACATCACCGTCGCCGACGCCAGCATGATCGAATGGGGGATGCCCGGCCGCTCCGCGTTCGAGGTCGTCTCGGCCAACCCCGGTCTGTGCGAAGTGCTGGAGAACGCGGCGCTGTTCTACGCCAGCGGCAAGGCGGATCTCGCGCGCTCGACGCTGGAACACGGCGTGCAGGCGGACCAGGACGCGCGCACTTCGCCGCTCGCGTGGCTGGCGCTCTTCGACGTGCTGCAGCGGGCCGGCGACCGCGCGGCGTTCGACCGCGTGGCCATGGATTACTCCGTCCAGTTCGAGCGCTCGGCACCGGCCTGGGACGAGAGCAGGGGCGTCGCCGCGGGGCCGCGCGTCGTTCCGGCCGGTTTCGTGCAGCTCTCGGGCAAGCTCACGGCGGCGAGTGCCGCGCAGATCGACGGGCTGAAGCGCGCCGTGGCGAAGAAGGTTGCCAAGGCACGGCTCGACCTCGCCAAGGTGACGGGCTTCGACGATGCCGGCGCGCGGCTCCTGGCCGAAGCCCTCGGCGCCGCCCGCGCCGCGCGCTTCGCGCTGGAGATCACCCATCCGGGAACGCTGCGGCAGGCGCTCGAGGCGGCGGTCCGGCAGGGCCGGGACGGCGGTGAGGGCGCCTGGCAGCTGTCGCTCGAAATGATGCAGTGGCAGAACGACCGCGCCCCGTTCGAGGACCGGGCAATCGAGTTCGCGGTCGCCTTCGAGCTGTCGCCACCCTCGTGGGAGCCGCCACCCATCACGACGTCGCTCGGCGCGGGGCCGGACTCCGCCGCCGAGCCGCCGTCGGATCCCAACGCGGGGTTCGAAACGCTGCGCTGGACCGGGGAGATGCTGGGGCCGGTGACGCCGCAACTCGCGCAACTGCCGGACTTCGCGCTGCGGCGCAGCGTCGTGCCGGTCGACATGAGCGCCGTCGACCGCGTCGACTTCGTCTGCGCGGGCGCGCTGCTCAACGCCATCAACGGCGTGGAGCTGCAGCGCAAGTCCGTGCAGATCACCGGCGCGTCGCCGATCATCCGCGCACTGCTGCTGCTGATCGGGATCTCGCCGCGGCATTTCGTCAAAAAGGACGTCTGATCGCCGCGGCCTTCGCGCGCGTCGCGGCGCGAACCCGGGCCGTCGACGATCCTGCAACTCCCACTCCATCATGGACAGCTTTCACGGCACCACGATCCTTTCGGTCCGGCGCGGCAACAGCGTTGCCCTGGGCGGCGACGGGCAGGTCACGCTTGGCAACGTCGTGATCAAGGCGACCGCGCGCAAGGTCCGGCGCCTGCACAACGAGCGCGTGCTGGCCGGTTTCGCCGGGGCGACGGCCGATGCGTTCACGCTGTTCGAGCGCTTCGAGGCCAAGCTCGACAAGCACCAGGGACACCTCACCCGGGCGGCGGTGGAACTCGCCAAGGACTGGCGGAGCGACCGCATCCTGCGGCGGCTGGAGGCGATGCTGGCGGTCGCCGACCGCAGCGCCTCGCTGATCATCACCGGCAACGGCGACGTGCTCGAGCCCGAGCTCGGCATCGTCGCCATCGGCTCCGGCGGGCCGTACGCGCAGGCGGCGGCGCGCGCGCTGCTCGAGCACAGCGAACTCGACGCCGCCGAGATCGTCAAACAGGCGCTGACCATCGCCGGCGACCTGTGCATCTACACCAACCAGAACCACGTCATCGAAGTGCTGCAGCCGCTGCCCGGTGCCGAGGGGCGCACGCCGGCATGAGCAGTCCGGCTGACCACGCTGGCGCCGGAAGCGGCGGCGCGCGCCATTGCGACGTGCTGATCGCCGGCGCGGGGCTCGTCGGCCTGGCGCTCGCACCGGCGCTCGCCCGCAGCGGGCTCGACGTCGTGCTCGCCGACCGGGCGGTACCCGCGGCGCCCGAGGCCGCGCCGGACAGCTGGGACGTTCGCGTCTACGCGATCAGCCCGGGCAGCGCGGCCTGGCTGCACGCGATCGGTGCCTGGCAGGCGCTGCCTCCCGAGCGCGTCACGGCGGTGGAGTCGATGCGTGTCGCGGGCGACGACGGTGCGCTGCTCAACTTCTCGGCCTACGAGAACGGCGAGCGGGCGCTGGCCTGGATCGTCGAGGAGCGCTCGCTGCGCGCTGCGCTCGTCCCGCAGGTCCATGCCGCCGGCGTCGAGATCGCTGCCCCCTGCAGCTTCGACGGGCTCACCTGGTCTGCCGATGCGGGCCACCTCGCGCGCGAGGACGGCCCGCCGATCGCCGCGCGGCTGGTCGTGGGCGCCGACGGCCTGCGGTCGGTGGTCCGTCGCGCAGCGGGGTTCGACGTTCCCGTGCGGCCCTACGGACAGGTCGGCGTCGTCGCCAACTTCGCCTGCGAGCGCGCCCATCACGGCCGCGCCCACCAGTGGTTCCGGCCGGACGGCAGCATCCTCGCCTGGCTGCCGCTTCCCGGTCGGCGCGTGTCGATCGTCTGGTCGGCACCGGACGCGATGGCCGAGGATTTGCTGCAGTTGCCGGCGACCGAGCTTGCCGAGCGCGTGGCTGTCGCCGGCCGGCACGTGCTCGGCGCCTTCACCTGCCTGACGCCGCCGGCCGGCTTTCCGCTGCAGTTCATGCGGCCGCCGGCGATGGTCGCGCACCGCCTCGCGCTGGTCGGCGACGCCGCGCACGGCGTGCACCCGCTCGCCGGGCAGGGCGTCAACCTGGGCTTCGGCGACGCCGAGGCGCTGGCGATGGTGCTGCGCCAGCGCGGCCCCGTTACGGATGCCGGCGCCGCGATCCTGCTCGAGCGCTACGGCCGGCGACGTGCCGAGCCGGTGCTGGCGATGCAGACGGTCACCGACCGGCTGGCCCGCCTCTTCGGCAGTCCGTCACCCTGGCAGAAGACCCTGCGAAACCTCGGCATGGCTGCCGTCGAACGCCTTCCCCTCGCGAAACGCGTGCTGGCGCAATCCGCCCTGCGCTGACCGCGCTTCCCACCAAGGAGATCCCCGATGCGTTTCTCGAACCTCATTCGCGGCGCCGTCGCGGCCACCCTGGCCGGCGTCCTGCTGGCGGCACCCGCCGCCTTCGCGCAGTCCGCACCCAAGGCGGCCGCCAAGCCGGCGGCGAAGTCCGCCCCGGCGCCCGCGGCGAGCGATGCCGGCGTTGCCGCCATCACCAAGACTCTGGAGCAGAAATTCCCCGGCGCCGCCATCCGCAATGTCGCGCGGACGCCCTACTTCGGGCTCTACGAGGCGCAGGTCGACGAGCAATTGATCTACACCGACAGCAAGGCCGCGTACGTGATGGTCGGCTCGGTGTACGACACCGAGAGCAAGCGCAACCTCACCGAGGCCAGGATGCGCGAGCTGAACCGGGTCGCGTTCTCGAGCCTGCCGCTGGATCTCGCGATCAAGAAGGTCAAGGGCACCGGCGAGCGCAAGCTCGCGGTGTTCTCCGACGCCGACTGCCCGTTCTGCGCGAAGCTGGAGACCGAGCTCAAGGGCATCGACAACGTCACCATCTACACCTTCCTCTATCCGATCGACCAGCTGCACCCGGACGCGGCGCGCAAGTCGCGGATGATCTGGTGCGCCCCCGACAAAACGAAGGCGTGGGACGATTTCTTCGTCTCCGGCAAGCTGCCCGACAACAACGGCGACTGCCGGAACCCCGTGCAGGCGACCGCCGAGCTCGGCCGCAAGATGCGGGTATCGGCAACACCGACGCTGGTGTTCGCCGACGGCTCGGTGATCCCCGGCGCGCTGCCGGCGGCGCAGCTCGAGCAGCAGATCGCCCAATCCGAAGTCGACGCCAGGAAGCAGGCGGCGGCGGGCAAGTGACGGCGACACCCATCCACTCAGCACACGGGGGACCAGCGACATGGCGATCATCGATTTCCTGAAAAAGCAGTTCATCGACATCATCGAGTGGACGGACGACTCGCGCGACACGCTGTCGTTCCGCTTCCCCGACGAGGACAAGGAGATCAAGAACGGCGCCCAGCTCATCGTCCGCGAGTCGCAGGCGGTGCAGTTCGTCTACTTGGGCGAGTTCGGCGACACCTTCGGTCCGGGCAAGCACACGCTGACCACCGACAATATCCCGATCCTCACCAACCTCAAGAGCTGGAAGTACGCGCTCGAGAGCCCGTTCAAGGCGGACGTCTACTACGTCCTCACCCGCGTGTTCCCCGGCAACAAGTGGGGCACGGCCAACCCGGTGATGATGCGCGACCAGGACTTCGGCATCGTCCGGCTGCGCGCCTACGGGACCTACGACTTCCGCATCTCCGACGTGAAGAAATTCCTCAAGGAGGTGGCGGGCACCGACAACCACTTCCGGCTCGACGAGTTCGCCGACACCATGCGCTCGCGTCTGGTCAGCGTGTTCTCCGACGCGCTGGCCGAGGCGAAGATCCCCGCCCTCGACGTCGCCGCCCGCTACGCGGAGCTCGGCGAGGCGCTGCTGCCGATCATCAACCCGATCCTCGCCGACAAGTACGGCCTGACGATGACCTCGTTCGTGGTCGAGAACGTCTCGGTGCCGCCCGAGGTCGAGCAGGCGATCGACAAGCGCTCGAGCATGGCCGCGGTCGGCAACCTCAACGACTACGTCAAGTTCCAGATGGCGCAGGGGATGGAGAAGGGCGGCGCCGGGGCCGGCGGCATGGCCGCGGAGATGGCGGTCGGCATGGCGATGGCGCAGCAGATGATGAACCAGACCGGCGGCCTGATGGCGCAGTCGACGCCGGGTGTCGCGGCGCCGGCCGCGGCACCCGCTTCCCCGGCGGCGGGCGCCGCCGCGACGGCGCTGCTGACCCCCGCGCAGGTGGCCGAGCTCCTCGGCGTCGCCGAGTCCGACGTGCTGTCGAGTCTCGAGGCGGGGGACCTCAAGGGCAAGCGCATCGGCAGCCAGTGGCGAATCACCCGCGCCGCGGTCGACAGCTTCCTCGCGTCCTAGCCTGCGCGCTCCGCGGCGCCGATCGTGAGCGAAACCGTCGCGCTGTCGAAGTTCGCCTGCCCCGCCTGCGGCGGCGAGGCGAACTGGAATCCGGGCAAGCAGAAGCTCGTCTGCCCGTTCTGCGGCACCGAGTCGCCGGCGAAGCTCGACGCGACCGGAGCCATCCAGGAGCACGACCTCGTGCAGGCGCTGCGCGGGATCGGCGACGACCGGCGTGGCTGGCAGGCGGACCTGCGGCAGGTCAAGTGCCGCAGCTGCCAGGCCATCTCGGTGCTCGATCCGAAGCGGCAGGCGCAAAACTGCGAGTTCTGCGGGTCGGCGCAGCTCGTCGCCTACGAGGAGGCGAAGCCCGCCTTCCGGCCAGAGAGCGTGCTGCCGTTCAAGGTCAGCGAGCCGCAGGCGCGTGAGCGCATCCGGGCCTGGTACGGCAGGCTGTGGCTCGCGCCCGGCGCGCTCAAGCGCAAGGCGCTCACCGACACGGTCCGCGGCGTCTACCTGCCCTACTGGACCTTCGACGCCCGCGTCGACGCCGAGTGGACGGCCGAGGCGGGCCACACGTACTACACGACGGAGACTTACTCGCAGAACGGGCAGACGCGCACGCGGCAGGTGCGGCAGGTGCGCTGGGAGCCCGCCGCCGGGCGCCTGCAGCACTTCTTCGACGACGACCTCGTCTGCGCGTCGGTGGGCGTCCATCCTGCGTTGCTGCGCGGCGTCGAGCCGTTCCCGACCGGCGAGCTCCGACCCTACGACGCCGGGTACGTCGCCGGCTGGATCGTCGAGCGCTACCAGATCGACCTCGTCGCCGCGGCGCAGCGCGCCCGCGAGGCGATGGACCGCAAGGTCGAGGCGCTGTGCGCGCGCGAGATCCCGGGCGACACGTTCCGCAACCTCAGCGTGCGCACCGACTACGGCGGCCAGACGTTCAAGCACATCCTGGCGCCGGTGTGGCTGCTGTCGTACACCTACGGGGCGAAGGCCTACCAGTGCGTGATGAACGGCGTCACCGGCGCCATCGACGGCGAATACCCGAAGAGTCCGTGGAAGATCGCGCTGCTCGTGCTGGCGCTGTTCGTCGGCGTGCTGATCGTGATGTCGATCGGCAGCGGGCGCTGACCCACGGCCGGCGGCCACGGAAGGCGACCGGCCCCTTTCGGTGAGCGCCCACCCTGCACTGGCGCCCTACGCCGACTTCGGCGAGCTGGCGGCGACGCCCGGGCTCGCCGCATGGAACGCAAGAGCACGCACCGCGGGGCTCGCGCATCCTTCCGGGGCGCGCCTGCGGTTCGTGGCGCAGGAGACGCGCAGCCCGGCGCTCGCCTACGAGCGGCGGATCGCCGCAGCGGGTGAGATCCCGTTGCGCGAAGGCGATCCCCACGATGCCTGGAACGCGCGCGTCTGGCTCGCGTTCCCGCGCACCAAGTCGGCGCTGAACGCGATCCACGTCGTCGCCGGCGCCGCCGAAGCGCCCAACGCCCGCAGCCCCGGGCGCGACGCCGCGACGCTGCTCGACGAGTCCGGCGCGCTCGTCGCCTGCATCGACCCGGAGTTCGTCGCCTGTTGGCGGCGCCACGCCTGGCGCGAGGCGTTCGGCGGGCCGGCCGCGATCCTGGCCCGACGACTCGCGGTCGTCGTCGTCGGTCACGGGCTGCTCGCCCGGCTCGATCGGCCGTTCCGCGGCCTCACCGCCAGGGCGCTCGTCCTGCCGCTCGACCCGGGCGCGCTGCCTGCCGACGCGGCCGCCCGGCGGGACGCGCTCGATGCCGCGGCGGCGGCACGCCTCGCGGGCACGGGCCGCGGCCTGGTTCCCGGTGACCTCCTGCCGCTGCCGCTCGCGGCGATGCCGGAATGGGACCCGACGGCGGCGGGCGACGCGCGCTTCGACGACGTGTCGGTTTTTCGCCCGGTGCGGCGGCCGCGGAACGGCGCCGCCGCGACATAGCGTTGGCGAGGCGTCCGTCGCCATGCTAACGTCATAGGCCATGAAGCCGTCCGCACCATCGCTGTAACGAACGCTGGCGCGACTCACCGCCGGCCTGGGCATCGCCGTCGACGCGGCGCTGTTCGTCGTCAAGGCGCCGGGTCC
>DATIUK010000132.1:0-15658 GCA_035466885.1 Casimicrobiaceae bacterium | reverse complement strand
TGCCTGGGGACAACATTTCGATCACGGTGCAGCTGATTGCGCCGATTGCGATGGAAGAGGGGCTGCGGTTTGCGATCCGCGAGGGCGGCCGGACGGTCGGCGCCGGCGTCGTCGCCAAGGTCATCGAATAATTCGGCGGCGAAAAGTGAAAACCTACTTTTCGCCGGAACAGCAGATGTGAGCACGGAAAGCTTGGGGCGGCCCGGCGCTTTCCGTGCAGCAACAGCAACGAAGAACCGAGCGCGCAGGCGGGCGGTTGTTCAAAAGGTGGACAGATGCAAAACCAGAGAATCCGCATCCGCTTGAAGGCGTTCGACTACAAGCTGATCGACCAGTCGGCGCAGGAAATCGTCGAGACGGCCAAGCGCTCCGGCGCCGTCGTCCGCGGCCCGGTCCCGCTGCCGACCAAGATCGAGCGCTACAACGTGCTGCGTTCGCCGCACGTCAACAAGACGTCGCGCGACCAGTTCGAGATCCGCACGCACCTGCGGCTGATGGACATCATCGACCCGACCGACAAGACCGTCGACCAGTTGATGAAGCTCGACCTGCCGGCGGGTGTCGACGTCGAGATCAAGCTGCAATAGCAGGGATCAGGTATCAGGGATCAGGTATCAGCAGGCGCAAGGCAGTTGCAGTGAACAATGCCCGGCCTCGGCCGGGGACCCAGGAACGCCGCCGGTCAATCGAAATCGGCGGCTTGAAAGGAACACGAAAATGAGCCTAGGACTGGTCGGGCGCAAGGTGGGGATGACCCGCATTTTCGCCGACGACGGACATGCCGTCCCGGTGACGGTGCTGGACGTCGCCAACAACCGCGTCACGCAGATCAAGACCCCCGAGACCGACGGCTATTCCGCCGTCCAGGTCACCTTCGGGAAGCGGCGCGCCTCGCGCGTGCTGAAGCCGCAGGCCGGCCACCTCGCCAAGGCGGGCGTCGAGGCCGGCGAGCTGCTGCGGGAGTTCCCGGTGTCGCCGGAAGCCCTCGCGAACCTCAAAGTGGGCGAGACGGTCAGCGTCGAGACCTTCAAGGTCGGCGAGCTGGTCGACGTCACCGGCACGACCAAGGGCCGCGGCTTCTCGGGCGTCATCCGTCGCCACAACTTCAGGTCGAACCGCGCCTCGCACGGCAACTCGCGCTCGCACAACACGCCGGGCTCGATCGGCATGGCGCAGGACCCGGGCCGCGTGTTTCCCGGCAAGCGGATGGCCGGCCAGTACGGCAACGTCACGCGCACGGTCCAGACGCTCACGGTCGTCCGCGTCGACGTCGAGCGCGGCCTGCTGCTGGTCAAGGGCTCGGTGCCCGGCGCCGACGGCGGCCACATCATCGTGCGGCCCGCGGCGAAGACGCCGGCCAAGAAGGGGGCCTGACGATGGATCTCAAGCTCATTGACGACAAGGGCCAGGCATCGGCCACCCTCGCGGCCTCGGACGCACTGTTCGGCCGCGACTACAACGAGGCGCTCGTTCACCAGGTCGTGACCGCGTACCAGGCGAATGCGCGCAGCGGCAACCGCGCGCAGAAGGGCCGAGCCGACATCAACAAGTCGCACAAGAAGCCGTGGGCCCAGAAGGGCACCGGGCGCGCCCGTGCCGGCCAGGCCAACAGCCCGCTCTGGCGGGGCGGCGGCCGCATCTTCCCGAACTCGCCGGACGAGAACTTCTCGCAGAAGGTGAACCGCAAGATGTACCGCGCGGGCATCGCGTCGATCCTGTCGCAGCTCGTTCGCGACGGCCGGCTGTCGGTCATCGACGGCATCGCCGTCGAGGCGCCGAAGACCCGGCTGTTCGCGCAGAAGATCAAGGCGCTGGGCCTGACCGGCACGGTGCTGTTCGTCACCGACAACCTCGACGACAACGTCTTCCTGTCGTCGCGCAACCTGCCGGACGTGCTGGTGCTGGAGACCCGCGAAGTCGACCCGGTGAGCCTGGTCCGGTTCCAGAACGTGCTGCTGACCAAGGGTGCCGTGGCGCAATTCGAGGAGATCCTGGGATGAACACCACCACCAAGTTCAACCCCGAGCGCCTGGCGCTGGTGCTGCTGGCACCGGTCGTCTCCGAGAAGGGGACGCAGATCGCCGAGAAGCACGAGCAGGTGATCTTCCGCGTTCTCCAGGACGCGACCAAGCCGGAAGTCAAGGCGGCCGTCGAGGCGATGTTCAAGGTCGAGGTCGAGAGCGTGCAGATCGCCAACGTCGGCGGCAAGACGAAGCGCTTCGGCAAGTTCACCGGGCGCCGGCGCAACTGGAAGAAGGCGTACGTCTGCCTGAAGCCGGGCCAGGAAATCAACTTCGCGGCGGAGAACTGACATGCCTCTCCAGAAAGTCAAACCCACGTCGGCCGGGCGCCGCGCGCTGGTCAAGGTCGTCCACCCGCACCTGTTCAAGGGACGGCCCGTCGACGCGCTCACCGAGAGCCAGAAGCGGGGCTCGGGCCGCAACAACAACGGCCACATCACGACGCGGCACAAGGGCGGCGGGCACAAGCAGCACTACCGGATCGTCGATTTCCGTCGCAACAAGGACGGCATCGTCGCCAAGGTCGAGCGCCTCGAGTACGACCCCAACCGCAGCGCGCACCTGGCACTCCTGCTCTACGTCGACGGCGAGCGCCGCTACATCATCGCGCCCCGCGGCGTCAGCGTGGGCACCGCGCTCGTCTCGGGCGCGGAAGCCCCGATCAAGCCGGGCAACTGCCTGCCGCTGCGCAACATCCCGGTCGGCACGACCATCCACTGCATCGAGATGAGCGCCGGCAAGGGTGCGCAGATCGCGCGGGCCGCCGGTACCGGCGCGCAGCTCCTGGCGCGCGAGGGCAGCTACGCGCAGCTGCGCCTTCGCTCCGGCGAGATCCGCCGCGTGCACGTGGATTGCCGCGCGACGATCGGCGAGGTCAGCAACGAGGAGCACAACCTGCGCTCGATCGGCAAGGCCGGCGCCAACCGCTGGCGGGGCATCCGGCCGACGGTCCGCGGCATCTGCATGAACCCGGTCGACCACCCGCACGGCGGACGCTCGAACGGCGGCGGCCACCCGGTCTCGCCCTGGGGCACGCCGACCAAGGGCTACAAGACGCGCAGCAACAAGCGCACCGATTCGATGATCGTGCGCCGCCGGCACGCGACCAAAGGGTAAAGAGGGGTAATCGGAAATGGCACGTTCGATCAAGAAGGGTCCGTTCGTCGACGACCACCTCGTCCGCAAGGTGGAGGCGGCGCGCGCGACCAAGGACAAGAAGCCGATCAAGACCTTGTCGCGCCGCTCGACGATCACCCCGGACTTCGTCGGGCTGACGATCGCCGTCCACAACGGCAAGGCGCACATTCCCGTCTACGTGTCCGAGAACATGGTCGGCCACAAGCTGGGCGAATTCGCGCTGACCCGCACCTTCAAGGGCCACTCGGCCGACAAGAAGGTCGCGGCGCCGGCGAAGAAGTGAGGGAAATCGCGATGGAAACCAAAGCAGTGCTGCGTGGCGTCCGGCTGTCGGCCCAGAAGGGCAGGCTGGTCGCCGACCAGATCCGCGGCTTGCCCGTCGACCGGGCGCTCAACGTCCTTGCCTTCAGCCCGAAGAAGGGCGCGAAGATCATCAAGAAGGTGCTCGAGTCGGCGATCGCCAACGCCGAGCACAACGATGGCGCCGACGTCGACGACCTCAAGGTCAAGACGATCTACATCGACAAGGCGGAGAGCCTGCGCCGCTTCACCGCGCGGGCCAAGGGACGTGGCAACGTCATCCTGAAGCAGACCTGCCACATCTTCGTCGCCGTCGGCGACGGCAAATAGGGACGGATTCATGGGACAGAAAATACATCCGACCGGTTTCCGCCTCTGCGTCACCCGGAACTGGACCTCGAAGTGGTTCGCGAACAGCAAGAACTTCGCGCCCACGCTGATGGAAGACATCAAGATCCGCGAGTACCTGAAGAAGAAGCTCGCACACGCCTCGGTGGGCAACATCACGATCGAGCGTCCCGCCAAGAGCGCGCGGGTCACGATCCACAGCGCCCGGCCGGGCGTGGTGATCGGGAAGAAGGGCGAGGACATCGAGACGCTGCGCGCCGACCTGCGCAAGATGATGGGCGGCGACGTCGGCCTCAACATCGAGGAGATCCGCAAGCCCGAGATCGACGCGCAGCTCATCGCCGACTCGATCGGCCAGCAGCTCGAGAAGCGGATCATGTTCCGCCGCGCGATGAAGCGCGCGATGCAGAACGCGATGCGGCTTGGGGCGCAGGGCATCAAGATCATGTGCGCCGGGCGCCTGAACGGCATCGAGATCGCGCGGACCGAGTGGTACCGCGAGGGTCGGGTGCCGCTCCACACGCTGCGCGCCGACATCGATTACGGCCTGTCCGAGGCCAAGACCACCTACGGGGTGATCGGCATCAAGGTCTGGGTGTTCAAGGGCATGCGGCTCGCGCACAACGCCGAGCCGGTCCAGGCCCCGACCCCCGCGCCGGAAGCGCCGAAGCGTCCGCGTCGAGCAGGAGTGAAGAATGCTGCAGCCAACTAGACGGAAGTACCGCAAGGAGCAGAAGGGCCGCAACAAGGGCGTTGCGACCGTCGGCAACAAGGTGAGCTTCGGCGAGTACGGCCTGAAGGCGGTCGGCCGCGGCCGGCTCACCGCCCGGCAGATCGAGGCGGCGCGGCGGGCGATGACCCGGCACATCAAGCGCGGCGGGCGGGTGTGGATCCGCATCTTCCCGGACAAGCCGATCTCCAAGAAGCCCGCCGAGGTCCGCATGGGCAACGGCAAGGGCAACCCGGAGTACTACGTCGCCGAGATCCAGCCCGGCAAGGTGCTCTACGAGATGGACGGCGTCGAGGAAGTGATCGCCCGCGAGGCGTTCGCGCTCGCCGCGGCGAAGCTGCCGATCCGGACGACGTTCGTGCACCGGCTGGTGGGCTGACGGAGGCATCGATGAAACTGACCGACACCAAGAAGGCCCTGCACGCCAAGAACCCGGCCGACCTGCAGACGGAGCTCAACGCGCTGCTCAAGGAGCAGTTCGGGCTGCGGATGCAGAAGGCCACGCAGCAGCTGCAGGACAATTCCAAGATCAAGGCCGTGCGCCGAAACATCGCCCGCGCGCGGACCATCATCCACCAGAAGAAGGCAGGGGGCGCCGCATGACGCAGGCCACCGAAACCACGCAGGCGCAGGAGAAGAAGCCCATCCTGCAGACGTTCACCGGGCGCGTCGTCAGCGACAAGATGGACAAGACCGTGACCGTCCTGGTCGAGCGGCGGGTCAAGCACCCGCTGTACGGCAAGGTCGTCACGCGGTCGAGCAAGTACCACGCCCACGACGAGAACAACGAGTACAAGGAAGGCGACCTGGTCGAGATCGAGGCGTGCCGCAAGCTCGCCAAGACCAAGGCCTACCGCGTGACGCGGCTGATCGAGAAGGCACGGCTCGCCTGACGCGCGACGACGACGGGGCTTGTGCGACGCGCAATTCTCTGTCAGAATCTCTGTTTGACCTGCCGCGGCCGGCAGCAGCATCACCCCGGGGTCCCTCGCTTCTCGGGGCCGAACAGGCCCCCCGAAGGCGAGCGCGGTCCCACCGGCTGCGGTCTTTCCCCGGACGGGGTCCAAAACTGGCCGCGGTAGAACCACCGCCCGAAGCAGCGACCGGCTGCGACGAGCTCCGCGGGTTAAGTTGGAGAAGTAGCATGATCCAGATGCAGTCAATGCTGGATGTCGCCGACAACACCGGCGCCCGGCAAGTCATGTGCATTAAGGTGCTCGGCGGCTCCAAGCGCCGCTACGCCCACATCGGCGACGTGATCAAGGTGAGCGTCAAGGACGCGGCACCCCGCGGTCGCGTCAAGAAGGGCGAGATCTACAACGCGGTCGTCGTGCGCACCCGCCAGGGCGTGCGCCGCGACGACGGCGCACGCGTGCGCTTCGACGCCAACGCGGCCGTGCTCCTGAACAACAAGCTCGAGCCCATCGGCACCCGGATCTTCGGGCCGGTGACCCGCGAGCTGCGCACCGAGCGATTCATGAAGATCGTCTCGCTTGCGCCGGAAGTGCTGTAGGAGGAAGCGATGCGCAAGATCAAGAAGGGAGACAACGTGATCGTCATCGCCGGCCGCGACAAGGGCAAGCGCGGCGACGTCACGCGCGTGGTCGACGCCGAGCACGTCGTCGTGGCCGGCATCAACCAGGTCAAGAAGCACCAGCGGCCGAACCCGATGAAGGGCGAGCAGGGCGGCATCGTGGCCAAGGACATGCCGATCCACGTCTCGAACGTCGCCGTCTACAACCCGGTGACCAAGAAGCCCGACCGCGTCGGCTTCCGGACGCTCGAGGACGGCCGCAAGGTCCGCTTCTTCAAGTCCAACGGCGAGCTCATCGGCGCGTAAGGAGAAACCATGGCCCGCCTGAAGGAAGTCTACAAGAAGGAAATCGCCCCGGCGCTGATCAAGCAGTTCGGGTACAAGTCGTCGATGGAAGTGCCGCGCATCCAGAAGATCGTCCTCAACATGGGCGTGGGCGAGGCGATCGGCGACAAGAAGCTGCTCGAGAACGCAGTCGCCGACATGCAGAAGATCTCCGGCCAGAAGCCGGTGGTCACCAAGGCCAAGAAAGCCATCGCCGGCTTCAAGATCCGCACCGGCTACCCGATCGGCTGCATGGTCACGCTGCGGCAGGACCGCATGTATGAGTTCCTCGACCGCCTGGTGTCCGTCGCGCTGCCGCGCGTGCGCGACTTCCGCGGCGTGTCGGGGCGCGCCTTCGACGGCCGCGGCAACTACAACATGGGCGTCAAGGAGCAGATCATCTTCCCCGAGATCGAGTACGACAAGATCGACGCGCTGCGGGGGATGAACATCACGATCACCACGACCGCGAAGACCGACGCCGAGGCCAAGGCCCTGCTCGCCGCGTTCAAGTTCCCGTTCAAAGCCTGAGGTCGCCATGGCGAAACTGTCCCTGATCAACCGCGACGAGAAGCGCCGCGACCTGGTGAAGAAATACGCCAAGAAGCGCGAAGCCCTGCTCGCCATCATCAACAACACGAAGGCGTCCGAGGACGATCGTTTCGCGGCGCGGCTAAAGCTGCAGCAGCTGCCGCGCAATGCGAATCCGACGCGCCTGCGCAACCGCTGTGCGATCACCGGTCGCCCGCGCGGCTTCTTCCGCAAGTTCGGCCTCGGCCGCAACAAGCTGCGGGAGTTCGCCATGCGCGGCGAGGTTCCCGGTGTCGTCAAGGCCAGCTGGTAATGAAGAATGCAGGTGAGGTGATTCATGAGCATGACTGATCCTATCGCCGACATGCTGACGCGCATCCGCAATGCGCAGATGGTTGAGCATGCGGTCGTCACGATGCCCTCGTCCAAGGTCAAGCTGGCGATCGCCAGCGTCCTGAAGGACGAAGGCTACATCGAGGGCTTCAAGGTGTCCGGCGAGGAGGTGAAGCCGGTGCTCGAGATCGCCCTCAAGTACTACGCGGGACGACCGGTGATCGAGCGGATCGAGCGCGTATCCTCGCCGGGCCTGCGCGTCTACAAGGGCAAGGGCGACATTCCGCGGGTCATGAACGGCCTGGGCATCGCCATCGTGTCCACGTCGCGCGGCGTGATGACCGACCGCAAGGCGCGCGCCACCGGCGTCGGCGGCGAAGTCCTCTGCATCGTCGCCTGACGGCTTCGCGAAAGGAACAGAACATGTCGCGAATCGGAAACCAACCCGTCACGCTGCCGGCCAAGGTCGAGGTCACCCTCGCCCCCGGCGCGATCACCGTCAAGGGCCCGCTCGGCACGCTCGAGCGCAGCTACGGCGCGGACCTCAGCATCGAGCAGGAAGGCAACGCGCTCGTCTTCAAGGCGGCCAACGCGGCAGCGAAGCCGATGCACGGCACGCTGCGCGCGCTCGTCGCCAACATGGTCAAGGGCGTCTCGGTCGGCTTCGAGCGCAAGCTCACGCTGGTCGGCGTCGGCTACCGCGCGCAGGCGGCCGGCGACAAGGTGAACCTGTCGCTCGGCTTCTCGCACCCGGTCGTTCACAGCATGCCGAAGGGCGTCAAGGTCGAGACGCCGGTGCAGACCGAGATCCTGGTCAAGGGCATCGACAAGCAGGCCGTCGGGCAGGTGGCGGCGGAGATCCGCGCCTACCGCCCGCCCGAGCCGTACAAGGGCAAGGGCGTCCGCTACGCGAACGAGCGCGTGGTGATCAAGGAAACGAAGAAGAAGTAACGGCACCGGAGGCCCTTGCAGGGGGCCGATCAGTCGGAAGGATCAACGATGAACAAGAAGCAAGCTCGAGTCCGCCGCTCCCGCAAAACCCGGGCGCGCATCGCCGAGCAGCGGGCAACGCGCCTCGTGGTGAGCCGCTCGAACTCGCACATCTACGCGCAGATCATCGCCGCCTCGGGAGACAAGGTGCTCGCCGCGGCGTCGACCAACGAGCCCGATGTGCGCAAGGACCTGAAGAACGGCGGCAACAAGGCTGCCGCCGCCGCGATCGGCAAGCTGATCGCGGACAAGGCGAAGGCGCTGGGCATCGAGAGCGTGGCCTTCGATCGCTCAGGGTTCCGCTACCACGGCCGCGTCCAGGCGCTGGCCGACGCGGCGCGCGAGAACGGCCTCAAGTTCTGAATGTGCCCCCAAGCTCACTTCGTTCGCCTCCCCCTGAGGGTGATGCAGGCCGCCCTTGGGGCGGCCCGGCGGGCGGCCTGACGCCGCAACGGATCTAGGAAAGCTCAACATGGCGAGAATGCAGCAGCAGCAGGACGAGCGCGGCGACGGCCTGCGCGAGAAGATGATCAGCATCAACCGCGTCACCAAGGTGGTGAAGGGCGGGCGGATCCTCGGTTTCGCGGCGCTGACGGTGGTCGGCGACGGCGACGGCCGCGTCGGCATCGGCAAGGGCAAGGCCAAGGAAGTCCCGGTCGCCGTGCAGAAGGCGATGGAAGAGGCGCGCCGGCGGATGATCAAGGTCAACCTGAAGAACGGCACCGTGCACCACCCGGTCGAGGGCCGTCACGGCGCGACCAAGGTGTTCATGCAGCCCGCCTCCGACGGCACCGGCGTGATCGCCGGCGGCCCGATGCGGGCGGTGTTCGAGGTGGTGGGCGTCACCAACGTGCTGGCGAAGTGCCACGGCTCGACCAACCCGTACAACCTGGTCCGCGCGACGCTGAACGCGCTGTCGAACCTCAACTCGCCGGCCGAGATCGCTGCCAAGCGCGGGCTCACGGTCGAACAGATCCTGGAGGCCTGACATGGCGGCGCCCAAGAAGCTGCGCGTGACGCTGGTGAAGAGCGTCGCCAATACCAAGCAGGATCACCGCGCGACGGTTCGCGGACTCGGCCTCAAGTGGACCAACCACTCGGTGGAAGTCATCGATACCCCGTCGACGCGCGGGATGATCAACAAGGTGTGCTACCTGATCAAGGTGGCGGAAGCGAACGTCTGAGCAAGTACTGGGGAGTCCGCAAATGCGGCTGAACACGATCAAACCCGCCGAGGGTTCCAACAAGTCGCGCCGCCGCGTCGGCCGCGGCATCGGCTCGGGCCTCGGCAAGACCGGCGGACGCGGCCACAAGGGCCAGAAGTCGCGCTCGGGTGGCTACCACAAGGTCGGCTTCGAGGGTGGCCAGATGCCGCTGCAGCGCCGCCTGCCCAAGCGCGGCTTCGTCTCGCTGTCGCGCGACGACACCGCGGAGGTCCGTCTTTCCGACCTCGCGCGACTGCCGGTTGCCGAAGTCGACCTGCTCGCGCTGAAGGCGGCCGGCGTGGTGCCGGCGATCGCCAAGTCGGCGAAGGTCATCAAGTCCGGCAAGCTCGACAAGGCCGTCAAGCTCACCGGCATCGGCGTCACCAAGGGTGCCAAGGCGGCGATCGAAGCCGCCGGCGGCAGCGTGGCCTGACCGGCCGCAAGCGCAAGAACGAGGAAACACGTTGGCCCTCAACAATCCAGCCCTGAAGAGCGGTTCCAAGTACGCCGACCTCAAGCGGCGGCTGTGGTTCCTGCTGGGCGCGCTCATCGTCTACCGGATCGGGACCCACATCCCGGTCCCGGGGATCAACGCGAGCGTGCTGGACGAGCTCTTCCGCTCGCAGCAGGGCGGCATCCTGGGCCTGTTCAACGTCTTCTCCGGCGGCGCGCTGTCGCGGTTCTCGATCCTCGCGCTGGGGATCATGCCGTATATCTCGGCGTCGATCATCATGCAGCTGTGCACGGTGGTCGTGCCCTCGCTCGAGGCGCTGAAGAAGGAAGGCGAGGCCGGGCGGCGCAAGATCACGCAGTACACGCGCTACGGCACGCTGGGGCTCGCGCTCTTCCAGGCGTTCGGCATCTCGATCGCGCTGGAGCAGCAGCCCGGGCTGGTGCTCAATCCCGGCATGTCGTTCCAGATCGTCTCCGCGATCACGCTGGTCACCGGGACGATGTTCCTGATGTGGCTGGGCGAGCAGATCACCGAGCGCGGCCTCGGCAACGGGATTTCGCTGCTGATCTTCGCCGGCATCGCCGCCGGCCTGCCGCAGGCGATCGGCCAGACGCTGGAGCAGGCGCGCACCGGCGCCTACTCGATCCCGCTGGTGCTCGGGATCGCGATCCTGGTCGTGATCGTCACCGCGTTCGTGGTCTTCGTCGAGCGCGCGGTGCGCAAGATCCTGGTCAACTACGCCAAGCGCCAGGTCGGCAACAAGGTCTACCAGGGCCAGAGCTCGTTCCTGCCGCTCAAGCTCAACATGGCGGGCGTCATCCCGCCGATCTTCGCCTCGTCGATCATCCTGTTCCCGGCGACGCTCGCGCAGTGGTTCGGCAGCGGCGAGGGCACGATCTGGCTGCGCGACATCGCCTCGACGCTCGCCCCCGGCCAGCCGGTGCACGAGATCCTGTACGCGGCCGCGATCATCTTCTTCTGCTTCTTCTACACCGCGCTCCAGTACAACCCGAAGGAGACGGCGGAGAACCTCAAGAAGAGCGGTGCTTTCATCCCGGGCTACCGGCCGGGCGACCAGACGGCGCGCTACGTCGAGCGCATCACGCTGCGGCTCACGCTGCTGGGCTCGCTGTACCTCGTGATCGTCTGCTTCGTGCCCAACTTCCTCATCGCCTGGAAGAACGTGCCGTTCTACTTCGGTGGAACGTCGCTGCTGATCATCGTGGTCGTGACGATGGACTTCATGACCCAGGTGCAGGCCTACCTGATGTCGCAGCAGTACGAGAGCCTGCTGAAGAAAGCCAACTTCAAGGGCGGGCTGCCCACGCGCTGATGGCGAAAGAAGAAACGATCCAGATGCAGGGTGAGATCCTCGAGATGTTGCCGAACGCGACATTTCGGGTGAAGCTGGAGAACGGCCACGTCGTGCTGGGACACATCTCCGGCAAGATGAGGATGCACTACATCAAGATTCTGCCGGGCGACAAGGTCACGGTCGACCTCACGCCCTACGACCTGTCCCGGGCGCGGATCACGTTCCGCGCCAAGTGACGGTCGCATAGCCACGAACGGCCGCGGGTGTCCGGCGCGAATGGGCGCCACCGGCGGCCGCAGGTTCCAGGAAGGGAAGCAAAATGAAGGTTCTCGCTTCGGTCAAGAAAATCTGCCGCAACTGCAAGATCATCCGCCGGCACGGGGTCGTTCGCGTCATCTGCAGCGACCCGCGGCACAAGCAGCGGCAAGGCTAACGTAACACCCCGACACGGCAGACACAGGTAACCGCTATGGCCCGTATTGCAGGCGTAAACATCCCCAACCACCAGCACGCCGAGATCGCTCTGACGGCGATCTACGGCATCGGCCGCGCGCGCGCGCAGGCGATCTGCGTCGCCGCAGGCGTCAAGGGATCGACCAAGGTCAAGGACCTCACCGACGCCGACATGGACCGGCTGCGCGAGCAGGTCCAGAAGTTCACCGTCGAGGGCGACCTGCGCCGCGAGATGACGATGAGCATCAAGCGGCTGATGGACCTCGGCTGCTATCGCGGCGTGCGCCACCGTCGCGGGCTGCCGGTGCGCGGACAGCGCACGCGCACGAACGCGCGCACCCGGAAGGGCCCCAAGAAGTCGCGCTCGGGCATGAGCAAGTCGGTGAGCAAGTAACGGTCTCGAGGACACGACAGAATGGCACAGCAATCGTCGCAGAAAGCCTCCGCCCAGCGCGCGCGGAAGAAGGTCAAGAAGAACGTCGCCGAAGGCATCGCGCACGTTCACGCTTCCTTCAACAACACGATCATCACCATCACCGACCGCCAGGGCAACGCGCTGTCGTGGGCGACCTCGGGCGGCGCCGGATTCAAGGGCTCCCGGAAGTCGACTCCCTTCGCCGCGCAGGTCGCCGCCGAAAAGGCGGGACGCGTCGCGGTCGAGTGCGGGATCAAGAACCTCGAGGTCCGCATCAAGGGACCGGGACCCGGCCGCGAGTCGGCCGTCCGCGCGCTGAACGCGCTGGGGATCAAGATCAGCAGCATCTCCGACGTCACTCCGATCCCGCACAACGGCTGCCGTCCGCCGAAGCGGCGCCGCATCTGACGCAGCGCGCGAAACGGCGCCTTTCTCCGCGACCAGGCCAGCGCAGCACACCGGGGAGATCGCGCGTCGCTACGCCAACGCAACCTTTCGACAACTGATTCAACAGCAACCGGGATAGCAAAGTGGCTCGTTACATCGGACCCAAATGTAAGCTGGCGCGACGGGAAGGCACCGACCTTTTCCTGAAAAGCGCGCGTCGTTCGCTCGACTCCAAGTGCAAGCTGGAAACCAAGCCCGGCCAACACGGCGTGAAGTCCGGGATGCGGACGTCTGACTACGGCAAGCAACTGCGCGAGAAGCAGAAGCTGCGCCGCACCTACGGCATCCTCGAGCGGCAGTTCCGCCGCTATTTCGCCGACGCCGCCCGCCGCAAGGGCTCGACTGGCGAGAACCTGCTGCGACTGCTCGAGTCGCGGCTCGACAACGTCGTCTACCGGATGGGCCTGGGCTCGACCCGGGCCGAGGCGCGGCAGATCGTCGGGCACTGCTCGATCACGGTCAACGGCAAGGTGCTCAACATCCCGTCGGCGCAGGTCAGGGCCGGCGACGTCATCGGCGTCACCGACAAGGCCAAGGGCCAGCTGCGCATCCAGGACTCATTGCAGCTTGCCGAGAAGGTCGGTTTCCCGTCTTGGGTCGAGGTCGACGTGAAGAAGATGACCGGCACGTTCAAGGGTTCGCCCGAGCGGTCGGAGTTCGGTCAGGACATCAACGAAAGTCTGGTGGTCGAGCTCTACTCGAAGTAGCCGCCCGGCTAGCCGGTTTGAGATTCGCTTAGGGATTCCGCATGCAGAGCAATGCTTTGTTGAAACCGCGCATCATCGACGTCCAGTCCTCGTCGCCGTTCCACGCGAAGGTCGTGATGGAGCCGTTCGAGCGTGGCTACGGCCACACGCTGGGCAACGCGCTGCGCCGCGTCCTGCTGTCCTCGATGCCCGGCTACGCGCCGACCGAGGTCCGCATCACCGGCGTGCTGCACGAGTATTCGGCGCTCGACGGCGTGCAGGAGGACGTCGTCGACATCCTCCTGAACCTGAAGGGTGTCGTGCTGAAGCTCCACAACCGCGACCACGTGCTGCTGAAGCTCGCCAAGAGCGGCGAGGGCGCGGTCACGGCCGCCGACATCGAGCCCAACCACGACGTCGAGATCATCAATCCCGAGCACGTCATCGCGCACCTGACGCCCGGTGGCAAGATCGAGATGGAGATCAAGGTCGAGCGCGGCCGCGGCTACCAGCCGGCGACGGCCCGCGTGAAGCCCGAGGGCGGGCGCACGATCGGCAACATCCTGCTCGACGCGTCGTTCAGCCCGGTCCGCCGGGTCAGCTACGCCGTCGAGAGCGCCCGCGTCGAGCAGCGCACCGACCTCGACAAGCTGGTGCTGGACATCGAGACCAACGGCGTCGTCGAGCCCGAGCAGGCGGTCCGCTACGCCGCCTCGGTGCTGGTCGAGCAGCTGTCGGTGTTCGCTGACCTGCAGGGCACCGACAGCCCGCTGGCGGAGCGCTCGACACCGCAGGTCGACCCGATCCTGCTGCGCCCGGTCGACGACCTCGAGCTCACGGTCCGCTCGGCGAACTGCCTCAAGGCCGAGAACATCTACTACATCGGCGACCTCATCCAGCGCACCGAGACGGAGCTCCTCAAGACCCCGAACCTCGGCCGCAAGTCGCTGAACGAAATCAAGGAAGTGCTCGCCTCGCGCGGGCTGTCGCTCGGCATGAAACTCGAGAACTGGCCGCCGGCCGGCCTCGACCGTCCGTAACGCCCGAGCGGGACACGAAGGAAACCCATCATGCGCCACCGTCACGGCCTGCGTAAGCTCAACCGCACCAGCAGCCATCGCCTTGCAATGCTGCGGAACATGACCAATTCGCTCCTGACGCACGAGGTCATCAAGACCACGCTGCCGAAGGCCAAGGAGCTGCGCCGCGTCGCGGAACCACTGATCACACTGGGCAAGACGCCGACACTCGCCAACCGGCGCCTCGCGTTCGACCGCCTGCGCGACCGCGATGTCGTCACCAAGCTCTTCAACGAGCTCGGTCCGCGCTTCAAGGCGCGCCCGGGCGGCTACCTGCGGATCCTGAAGTTCGGCTTCCGCCAGGGCGACAATGCGCCGATGGCACTGGTCGAGCTCGTCGACCGGCCGGAAGCTGCCGCCGAGGCCGCGCCCGCCAAGGCCGCGTAGTCAAGCCGAGCGCCGCTCGTCGGCGCTCGCTGCCGCATGAAAGAGCCGGGCTTCGCGCCCGGCTTTTCACTTGGTGCGCCCGCGTTGTGCCGCTTCGCCGCCGACCGCGCGCGCCCGGGAGGCGCTGCGCAGGGGCGCGACGGCGCGGATCGGTTTGCGTTAGCATCCGCTGTTCCTGCATTCCCGCGATGGTGCCCCATGTCCAGACTCGCGGCGTTCGCAGCCTACGCTTGCCTTCTTGTCCTGCCGGCGCTCTCCCAGGCACAGCCGGGCACGGTCGAAGCGCCCCGGCCCCCGTACGACCCGGAGTTGGCGCGATCGGTCGGTGCCGACGAGCTCGGCATGCGGAAATACGTCCTCGTCGTCCTCAAGACGGGGCCGCGGAAGGTGCCCGCGGGCGCGGAACGCGACGAGATGTTCAAGGGCCACTTCGCGAACATCAACCGACTGTCCGCCGAAGGAAAGCTCGTGCTGGCGGGCCCGCTGGACGGCGTCGACGGCTGGCGCGGACTGTTCGTCCTCGCGGTGGCCGACATCGACGAAGCGAGGCGGCTGGTCGCCGCCGATCCGGTGATCCGCGAGGGCGAGATGGTAGCCGAGTACCACACGTACTACGGTTCGGCCGCACTGATGCTGGTCAGGGACGCTCACGACAGGGTCGCGAAGAAGCGTTTCTGACGTCCGCTGCCCCTGCTCCTTCGCCTGGACGAAGATCCTCCCGGTGCCGGTGGCGCGCGCCATGGGAGCCGCCTGCGACCTGCGAACGGCGGAGCGTGGCGCCCGTTCGCGACCGGCGATCCGGCGAGGCTGCTCGCGACCGACTGGAGCGGGCGAGGGCGCCGGAGCGCGCCGGTGTCGGCTTGCTGCCGTCCACGACGGGTGCCGCCGGCGGTCGCGAAGTCGACTTCCTCGGCGGAGGCGGTCCCATTCGTGCGGCCGGGGTAGGCGAGCCAGGTCATCGCGACATTG
>DATIUK010000131.1:0-4625 GCA_035466885.1 Casimicrobiaceae bacterium | reverse complement strand
CTGGCGCTGGTGCTCGCGGCGGCGATCATCGCCGCGGGAGGCATCGCGTTCGCCGTCGACTCCGCCCCGACGCCGCCGGTCGACACGAGCGACCTCGCCGGGTACGCGCGCACGGCCGTGATCGCGCTCGTGGTCGTCGCGTTACTTATCTACACGCGGCACTACCGGGCCGTCGAGCGTCACGACCGGGAACTGCGCGAGCAGGTGGAGACGATCGCGGGCGGCGTTCCGGGCGTGCTGGTCTCGTTTCGCCGGCAGGCGGACGGCAGCCTCGCCATGCCCTACGCGTCGGCGACGATCGTCGACACGCTGGGGGTCACGGTGGAAGCGGTGCGCAGCGATGCGGCGGCGGTGATCGACCGGATCCATCCCGACGACGTCGGCACCGTGCTCGCGCTGATGGAGGAATCGGCGCGGGAGCGCAGTTACTGGCAGGGGGAGTTCCGCTACCTGCACCCGGCGACCGGAGAGCGCTGGATCGCGGGTCGGGCGCGCCCGACCCGGGAGTCCGGGGGAGCCACCATCTGGCACGGGTTCCTGATGGACGTCACCGAGCGCAAGGAGGCCGAGCGCGCGCGCAGCGAGAAACGGATGCTGCGCCGGATTCTGATCGACAAGTCGCCCGACGCGATCGTCGTCGTCGGCGAGGACGGCGGGGTGGTCGAGGCGAACGCCGCGTTTGCCTCCCTGCTGAAGTACGAGGCCGGGGACGCTGCGCACCTTCGACTGGGCGACTGGATGCCCGAAGGCGCGCCGCAACCGGCGCCGGACACGCCGCGCGACCCGGATTCGGGCCCGCGTCATGTCGAGACGCGCTGGCGACGCGCCGACGGCTCGCTGGTCGATGTCGGCGTCGCCCTCAATGTCATCGAGCACGAGGGCGCGCGGCTGACGTATCTCGTCGCGCGCGACATTTCCGGGCGCACCGCGGCCGAGCGCGCTCTGCGCGAGAGCGAGGAGCGATTCCGCGGCCTGGTCGAGCAATCGCTCGCCGGCATCTACATCATCCAGGACGGGCGTTACCGGTACGTCAATCGTGCGTTCGCGGCGATCTTCGGGTTTGCCTCGCCGGAGGATTACATCGCGCGCGTCCAGGTCGGTGACCAGGTGTCGCCGGCCGACCGCGCACGGGTAATCGAACTCCTGCGGCGGCGGATCGAAGGCGAGATCCCGGACGCGAACTACACCTTTACCGGGATCCGCCGCGACGGCGGGACGGTCGAGGTCGAGGTGCACGGGCGGCGGATGGAGTTCGACGGCCGGCCGGCGGTGATCGGGATCGCGCTCGACATCACCGCGCGCCGGGCGGCCGAGGAACAGCTGCGCAAGCTCTCGCTCGCGGTCGAGCAGACGCCGGACAGCATCGTCATCACCGACCTCGGCGCGCGCATCGAGTACGTCAACCAGGCCTGCCTCGACGTCTCCGGGTACCGGCGCGACGAGATCCTCGGCCGCAACCCCTCGCTGCTCGCCTCCGGGCGGACGCCGCGGCAGACCTACGACGCCATGTGGGAAGCGCTGTCGCGCGGCGAGCCGTGGAAGGGCGAGTTCTACAACCGGCGCAAGGACGGCAGCGAGTACGTCGAGTTCTGCACCGTGGCGCCGATCCGGGAGGCCGACGGCAGGGTCACGCACTACGCCGCCGTCAAGTCCGACATCACCGCGCGCAAGAGCCTCGAGCGGGAGCTCGATCGCCACCGCCACCACCTGGAGGAGCTGGTCGCGAGCCGCACCGCGGAGCTCGCGAACGCGATGGTCCATGCGGAAGTGGCCAATCGCGCCAAGACCGCCTTCCTCGCCAACATGAGCCACGAGATCCGCACGCCGATGAACGCGATCCTCGGCCTCGCGCACCTCCTGTCGCGCGACATTGCGGATCCTGCGCAGCGCGAGCGGCTGGACAAGATCGGCCGCGCGGCCCGGCACCTGCTGGACGTGATCAACGACATCCTGGACCTGTCGCGGATCGAAGCCGGCAAGGTCAGGTTGGACGAGGGCGACTTCGCGGTCGCCGCGTTGGCCGGAGAGGCGCAGGTGCTGGTCCACGACGCGATCGCCGCCAAGGGGCTGGCGCTGGTCGTCGACGTCGCCGCACTGCCGCCGGTGCTTCACGGCGACCGGACGCGACTGCGGCAGGCGCTGGTCAACTACCTCGCCAACGCCACCAAGTTCACCGAGCGCGGAACGATCACGCTGCGCGGCAGGATCGTCGACGAGACGGAGACCGGGCTTCTGGTCCGCTTCGAGGTCGAGGACACCGGCATCGGCATCGCACCCGAGGTCGTCGGCAAGCTCTTCCGTTCGTTCGAGCAGGCGGACGACTCCACGACCCGACGCTACGGGGGGGCGGGCCTGGGCCTCGCGATCACGCGCCATCTGGCAGGATTGATGGGCGGCGACACGGGCGTGGCAAGCGAGCCCGGCAAGGGCAGCGTCTTCTGGTTCACCGCCCGCCTGAGTCGCGGCAACAAGGCTGACGCTGTCGACACCGACGCGGTCTCGCCGTTCGCCGAGGCGGAACTCGCCCGCCGCCACGCCGGCACCCGGCTGCTGTTCGCCGAGGACAACGCCGTCGACCGCGAGATCACGCGGGAACTGCTGCAACGTGTGGGCTTCGACGTCGAAGTCGTGGAAGACGGCGCCCGGGCCGTGGCGGCGGCGGCGTCCGGCGCGTTCGACCTGGTATTGATGGACGTCCAGATGCCGGTGCAGGACGGCCTCGCGGCGACGCGGGCGATTCGGGCTGCGGGGAAAGGCGCACGATTGCCGGTGATCGCCCTCACCGCCAACGCCTTCGCCGAGGACCGCAGCGCCTGCCGCGAAGCGGGGATGGACGACGTCCTGACCAAGCCCTTTGCTCCGGACGCGCTGTATTCGATGCTGCTGCGCTGGTTGCCCGAGACCTGGCGCTCGCCGCCGCCTTCGGTGCCGGCGATCGGATCCGATGCCGGCAGGCCGATCGCGTACGGCGATGGCCGGCGCCGGTCGCCCGCGGCGGCGATCCCCGGCCTCGATCGCGCCGTCGGCCTCGCGGTCGTGCAGGGGCGGGACGCGGCGTACGAGCGGCTGCTGCGGTTGTTTGCCGAGCACCACGGCGCCGACGCGGAGCGGCTGCGGACGCTGGCGGGCGTCGACGACCGGGACACCGTGCTCGGCATCGCTCATGGCCTCAAGGGTGCGGCGGGAAGCCTCGGCGCGGTCACGGTCGCGGAGGCGGCAGCCGCAGTGGTCGCGGCCATCCGCGGCAACGCCGCGGCAACGGATCTCGCGCCGGTCGTTGCCCGCCTTCGCACCGAGCTCGATTCGATCGTCCACGGGATCCGCCGGGCGCTTCCGCCCGAGCCGCCGCCGGCCGAGGTCAACGATCCCCTGCGCGTCGACCGGGTGTTCCGGCGCCTCGAGCCGCTGCTCGAGACCGGCGATCTCGAGGCGCAGGTGCTCGCGCGGGAATCGGCGGACCTGTTCCGGGGAACGCTCGGCGAACGGGGCGAAGCGCTGTTGCGCGCGATTGCGGCTTTCGACCATCAGCGCGCGCTGGCCCTGCTGCGGGCGCAGCGTAACGACGCCGGGACTGCGCGGCCGGAGTCATGACCGGCCGTGCTGCGCGCCTGCCGCCGCCAGTGCCGCGCGGTCGCCGGCGTGCCCCCGTCAGGGCAGCGACGTGCGCTCCGGCGGCGGCAGGTGCGCGAGCCCGCCGTGCCGGGCCGACCATCCGGCCGGATCGGCGCGGAAGTCCTCGACCTCGGTGAGCGTCGCAGCGTCGAACAGCCGGTCCTCGCGCGCGACCGCGACGATGTCCGCCCAGTTTGCCAGCGCGTGCAGGCGCAGGCCGGCGGCGTCGAGGTGCGGACGGGCGTCCTCGAACACGTCGAAGTAGAAGAGCACGAAGACGTCGCGCACCTCGGCGCCGGCCGCGCGCAGAGCGGTCGCGAACTGCGCCTTGGAGACGCCGTCGGTGGTGAGGTCGCCGACCAGCAGCGCCCGGGCGCCGGCCCGGAGCTCGCCCTCGATCTGCGAATTGCGGCCGAAGCCGCGGGTGCGGGTGCGCACGAAGTTGAGCGGCTTGCGCAGCGCGTCGGCGATCCAGGCCGCGAAGCAGACCCCGGCGTCCTCGCCGCCGACCACGGTGTCGATCGTCGCCACGCCGACGCGGCGCTCGATCTCGCCGGCGGCCAGCGCCATCAGCGTCTGGCGCAGGTCGGGGTGCGCCATCACGCGCTGGCACTCGACGTAGACGGGGCTCGCCCAGCCGGAGCTGAACATGAACGGCGCGTCGGTGTTGACGCGCACGGCGCCGGTGGCGAACAGGATCCGGGCGGTCATCCGCGCGATCTGAGCGCGCGACGCGGCGTCGGCGAACGTCGGCTGGCTGCCGGGCGGCGGGCTACTCACGGGCATCCTCCTCGAAGTCGACGACCAGGCGCCAGAGCAGTTCGCAGCCGGCCATGAAGTCCTCGGTGCGCATCGCCTCCTGCGGGTTGTGCGAGCCGTTCTGGTTGCGCACGAAGATCATGCCGGTCGGAATCCCGGCATTGGCGAACAGCGCGGCATCGTGCCCGGCGCCGCTCGCGAGCCGCATGTACGACAACCCGGCGGCGTCCGCCGCCCGCGCCAGCCGGCGCGTG
>DATIUK010000130.1:0-10185 GCA_035466885.1 Casimicrobiaceae bacterium | reverse complement strand
CGCCGCTCGCCGGCCCCCGAAAAGAAAAACGCCGGCGCGAGGCCGGCGTTCTCTTGCCGCTGAAGAACCGCGATTACTTCTTCGCGGGTTCGGCCGGCTTGGCAGCTTCCTTGGCGGCTTCGACGGCCTTGCCGGCGGCGTCCTTGGTCGCATCGACGGCCTTGCCGGCGGCGTCCTTGGTCGCGTCGGCGGCGCCCTTGGCGGCGTCGGTCGTGGCGGCGGCGGCCTTGTCGGCGGCTTCCTTGGTGGCGGCGGCGGCCTTGTCGGCAGCTTCCTTGGCGGCGGCGGCGGTCTTGGCAGCGGCTTCCTTGGCAGCGGCTTCGGCCTTCATCGCGGCTTCCTTGCCACCATCGCCGCAGGCGGCGAGGGACAACGCGAGGACGGCGGCGGACAACAGTGCGATCAGCGACTTCATTGAACTTCTCCTGGAGAAAATGAGAGGGCGGGGAGTCTTTTGCGGCCGCCTTCCGGTAAGGCTGAGAATCGGGCAACCGACAGCCGAAAAGTATAGCAGAGAAACTGTCACAATGCAGTATCCGTCGTCGAAAGTCTGCGGCGTCGTTGTTTTTTTGCGATTTTTCCGTGGCTGGCCCGCCGCGGCGAGGCTCGCCCCGGTTGCCCGATCAAGCGGTTTCGGGGGGCAGCCGGCCCACCCCGAGGCGCGCGGCGGCGAAGGTCGCGACGCCGCAGGCCGTCATCGTGAAGACCAGCGGGTAGACGGTGCCGTTGTGCGTGGCGCCGATCAGCGTGCCGATACCGGCCGCGGCAGCCATCAGCAGGAAGCCGAACATGCCCGCGGCTGCGCCCGCAAGACGCGGAAACGGGGCGACGCTGCCCGCCTGGCTGCAGGGAAAGACGACGCCGTGTCCCATGAAGATGCCGAAGGTCGGCAGCAGCAGCGCGGCCCAGTGGTGGACACCGGCCGCCGCCAGCGTGCACAGCACGAGGCTCGCGGCCAGCGCGAGCCAGGCACCGCGCTGCAGCGCGCGCGGGATGCCGTCACGGGCGAGCAGGCGCCGGCAGGCGAGCGTCCCGACGAGGTAGCCGCAGACGCAGAAGGCGAAGCACAGCCCGTACAGCGTGGTCGGCACCCCGAGGACACCGATCAGCACGAACGACGATCCGGAGATGAAGGCGAACAGGTTGCCGTACGAGGCGCTCGCGGCCAGCGTGTAGACTCGGAACTGGCGCGACTTCAGCACGGCGAGGTAGTTGGTCGCGATCGCCCGCGGCCGCAGCGCCTTCGGGTCGGGCGCGGGCGCGGTCTCCAGGCGCAGCCACAGCGTCACCGCCAGCAGCGACGCCGAGATCAGTGCCAGCACGACGAAGGCGCCGCGAAAGCCGTAGCGCACTTCGAGCACCCCGCCCAGAAGCGGGCCGAACAGCGGCCCCATGGCGAGGATCGACGACGCCTGGGCGAGGACCCGCGCTCCCGCCGACGGGGTGTAGGCGTCGCGCACGATGGCGCGGGCGGCGACGACGACCCCGCAGCAGCCGACCGCCTGCACGGCGCGGGCGCCGATCAGGATGCCGATCGACGACGCCTGTGCCGCGGCGATGCTGGCACCTGCGTACAGCGCGAGGCCGCCGACCAGCGCCGGGTACCGGCCGTAGCGGTCCGACACCGGGCCGAGGACGAGCTGCATCGTGCCGTAGACCAGCACGAAGACCGACAGCGTGAGCGCGACGGTCGCCGGCGGCACGCCGAAGGTCCGGGTCAGCCCCGGCAGCGACGGCAGGTACAGGTCGGTCGAGATCGCCTGCAGCATCATGTAGAAGCCGAGCACGGTGATGAGCACGCGCTCCGGCGGCAGGGGCTTCGCGTGCATCGGCGGCGGGGACGCAGCGGGCATGCGGACAGTTTACGCGACCGTCCTTCATGCGCTTCGACGCATGCGCGCGATACAGATTGTTACCGGCGCCCTTTGACATCGCGCAAACTGCGTCTCTCCGCGCACGGGCACCATGCGTTCGTCGCGATCGGGTGCCGCCACGGCCCCGGAGCGAATCCGATCCCACGCCGCAGACAAGAGGAAAGCCATGTTCATCCGTCACTTCGCCGCCGCCATCGCGTTGTCGTTCGTCAGCGGTGCCGCCTCCGCGGCGCTGCCGCCGCTGCTCGCCGACAGCGCCGCGCTCGATCGCGCCTACATCCCGGCGCTGATGCTGTCCAACGGCAAGGACCCGGCCAAGGCCAAGGCCGCGCAGGAGGCCTACGAGCAGGCCTGGACCGCGTTCGCGGCCAAGCAGCGCAATGCGAAGCCGGGCGATGCCGGATGGGCCAAGATGTTCACCATCGTCGACAAGGCCAACGCCGAGGCGCGCGCGGCGATCGCCGCCGGCAAGATGAGCGATGCGCACAACGCACAGGAAGAGGTGCGCCACGCGCTGTGGCACGAACGCCAGGCGCTGGGCCTCCAGTACCAGCCCGACGTGCTCACGGACTTTCACGCGACGATGGAACTGATCATCGACGCCGTGCAGGGCAAGGAGCCGGCCGCCATCGGCGCCGCGGAGATCGCCAAACTGCGCCCGATGCTCGCCGACGCGCGCAAGCTGTGGCAGGCCGTGAAGACGGCGCAATGGAATCCGGCCGACTATGGACTCGACGCCGCGCGCCTCGAGTCGTACCGGGCGGCGCTGGCCGCCGAGGACAAGGCGCTCGACGAACTCGGCGCGGCGCTCGACGCCGGCGACGGCGCGCGGATCGCCAAGGCGGCGCCGGCGATCAAGCCGCCGTTCGCCAAGGCCTACGCGGCGTTCGGCGTGTTCCCGCAGTGACGCCCGCGACGCGGCGCGGCCGCTTCAGGGGCTGCGCCGCCGCCGCTCGAACCACGCCAGTGCGAGGCCGCTGCCGACGATGACGGCCATGCCCAGACCCGACGCGAGGTCGGGCAGTTGGCCGAACAGCAGCCAGCCATAGGCGATCGCCCAGATCATCTGCAGGTAGGAGAACGGCGTCAGCAATGCCGCGGGTGCGCGCGAGAATGCGCGGATCACGCACCAGTGGCCGAGGCCGGCGAGCAGGCCCAGCAGCAGGAACACCGCCGCGTCGGGGAGCGGCGGCCAGCCTTCGCCGAGGCCGAAGGGCAGCGCCAGCGTGAGGCCGATGGTGCCCACCAGCGCGCTGTAGAAGAGCGAGGTGTGCGGATCCTCGTCGGCGAGCTTGCGGGTCAAGAGGCCGTAGAGCGCGTTGGCGAGCGCCATGCCGATCATCAGCAGCGCCGCCGGGTGGAACACGGCCGAGCCCGGCCGCAGCACGATGAGGACGCCGACGAAGCCGGCGACGGCACTCACCCAGCGCGCGCGGTGCGGGTGCTCGCCGAGGATCGGGCCCGAGAGCACGACGACGAACACCGGGGCGAGGAAGCTGATCGCCGAGGCTTCCGCCAGCGGCAGATAGCGCAGGCCCCCGAAGAAGCAGAACGTCGCCGCCAGCAGCAGCGACGAGCGGAGCAACTGCAGTCGCAGCCGCCCGGTGCGCCAGAACCCCTTCCCGCCGCCGGCGCGGGCGAACGGCGTGACGACCAGCATCTGCCCGGCGTAGCGGGCCCAGATCACCAGCAGCAGCGAGTGCTCCCGCAGCAGCCACTTCGCCGACGCATCGAGCGAGGAGAGGAAGAAGCCCGCGAGCAGGAACAGCGGCAGCGCGTGGCGCAGCGGATGGGGTCGGTTCGCGTCGGTCATCGGCAACGGGCAGGGCGCCGGCCGCACCGGGACCGGCGCGCGCGGCTTCCATCGGCCGTCGCGGGCACGCAGCGTTCACCGAACGGTTGCCGCGATTCTACGCTGCCTGCCCGATGAGCTCGCGCAGCACGTAGGGCAGGATGCCGCCGTGGCGGCAGTAGTCGACCTCGATCGGCGTGTCGACGCGCAGCAGCAGCGGAACCTGCCGCGCGCTGCCGTCGCGCCGGCGGATGGTCAGCATCAGGTCCATCTGCGGACGGATTCCGTCCTCGATGCCGGTGAGGTCGAAGGTCTCGTCGCCGACGATGCCAAGCGAGGCCGCGCTGTCACCGTCCTTGAACTGGCAGGGCAGCACGCCCATGCCGACCAGGTTCGAGCGGTGGATGCGCTCGAAGCTCCGGGCGATCACGAATCCGACGCCGAGGAGCTGCGTGCCCTTGGCCGCCCAGTCGCGCGAGCTCCCGGTGCCGTACTCCTCGCCGGCGAGCACCACCGTCGGCGTGCCGGCGGCGCGGTAACGCATCGCCGCGTCGAAGATCGACATCTTCTCGTCGCCCGGCTGGAACAAGGTCACGCCGCCTTCCTCGCGTGCGCCGTCGGCGCCCGGCGGCAGCATCAGGTTCCGGATGCGCACGTTGGCGAAGGTGCCGCGCAGCATCACCTCGTGGTTGCCGCGGCGCGAGCCGTAGCTGTTGAAGTCGGCCCTGGCGACGCCATGGGCGACGAGCCAGCGGCCGGCCGGCGAAGTCTCCCTGATCGAACCCGCCGGGGAGATGTGGTCGGTGGTCACCGAGTCGCCGAAGATCCCCAGCGCGCGGGCGCCGCGGATGTCGCCGACGGGTCTCGTATCCATGCCGAACCGGTCGAAGAAGGGCGGCCGGGCGATGTAGGTCGACGCCGGCCAGTCGTAGACCTGCCCTGTGGCGCCGGCGATGGTCTGCCACAGCGGGTTGGCGTGGTCGAGGTCGCCGTAGAGCTTGCGGAAGATCGCCGGATCGCGGGCGAAGTGCATCACCGCGGCGATCTCGTGCGACGACGGCCAGACGTCACGCAGGTAGACCGGTCCCGCGGTGCCGATGCCGAGCGGCTCGGTGGCGAGATCGATGCGCACGGTCCCGGCCAGTGCGAATGCCACGACCAGCGGCGGCGAGGCGAGGAAGTTGGCTTTCAGGTTGGGGTGGATCCGGGCCTCGAAATTGCGATTGCCCGAGAGCACCGCGGCGCCGATGAGGTCGTGGCCGATGAGCGCCTGGTTGATCTCCGGCTCGAGGTCGCCCGCATTGCCGATGCAGGTCGTGCAGCCGTAGGCGGCCACGCCGAAGCCCAGCTGCTCGAGGTAGGGCAGAAGCCCCGCGCGGGTGAGGTAGTCGGTGACCACCCGCGAGCCCGGCGCCAGCGAAGTCTTGATTCGGGGGCTGACGGCGAGGCCCTTCTCGACCGCTTTCTTCGCGAGCAGGCCCGCGGCGAGCAGCACGCCGGGGTTCGACGTGTTGGTGCACGAGGTGATCGCGGCGATCAGCACGTCGCCGTTGCCGAGGTCGCTGCCGTCGGGCAGCGGGTGCCGGGCGTCGATGCGGCCGGCGGCCTGCGCAAAGCCGTTGTCGGCCGTCGGCCGGCCGAGGAGGTCCGCGAACGTCGCCTTCAGTTGGCGAAGCTCGATGCGGTCCTGCGGCCGCTTCGGGCCCGCGACCGAGGGCCTGATCGAGGCGAGGTCGAGCCGCAGCACCCGGGTGTAGTCGATGTCCCCGGCGCGCGGCACGCCGAACAGGCGCTGCGCCTTGAAGTAGGCGGTGAAAGCGTCGATCTCGGCGTCGGTGCGGCCGGTCGCGCTGAGATAGTCGACGGTCGCCTCGTCGACCGGGAAGAAGCCCATTGTCGCGCCGTACTCGGGCGCCATGTTGGCGATCGTCGCCCGGTCGGGGACGGCCAGCGACGCGGTTCCCTCGCCGAAGAACTCGACGAACTTGCCGACGACCTTCTCGCGGCGCAGAAGCTCGGTGACGGTCAGCACCAGGTCGGTGGCGGTGATGCCTTCGTCGAGCCTTCCGGCGAGCTCGACGCCGACGACGTCGGGCGTGAGGAAGTAGACCGGCTGGCCCAGCATGCCGGCTTCGGCCTCGATGCCGCCAACGCCCCAGCCGACGACGCCGATGCCATTGATCATCGTCGTGTGGCTGTCGGTTCCGACCAGCGTGTCCGGGTAGTGGATCCCGTCCTTCGCGTGGACTCCGCGCGCAAGGTGCTCGAGGTTGACCTGGTGGACGATGCCGATGCCGGGCGGGACGACCCTGAACGTGTCGAACGCCTGCATCCCCCATTTCATGAACTCGTAGCGCTCGCGGTTGCGCGTGAACTCGAGCTGCATGTTGAGGTCGAGCGCGTCGGGACGCCGGTAGTAGTCGATCATCACCGAGTGGTCGACGACGAGGTCGACCGGCACCAGCGGCTCGATGATCTTCGGATCCTTGCCCATGTCGCGCGCGACGTTGCGCATCGCCGCGAGATCGGCGAGCAGCGGCACGCCGGTGAAGTCCTGCAGCACCACGCGCGCGACGACGAATGGGATCTCGTCGGTGCGCGCGGCATTGGGCTGCCAGTTCGCGAGCTGGCGGACGTGCTCCTCGGTGACCTTCCGGCCGTCGCAGTTGCGCAGCACGCTCTCGAGCACCAGCCGGATCGAGACCGGCAGGCGGGAGACGCGTCCCACGCCGGCCGCCTCGAGCGCCGGCAGCGAATGGAGCCGGCCGATGGCGCCGGAGGCGAGCGTGAATTCACGCAACGAGTCGAAGCGATGGTGGCTCATGGTTCCGTCCCGGGTCCGTCGGTGGCTGCGTCACCGGTCTACGCGCGGCGGCGCTACCCGCGAGCATAGCGGCCGCGCGATCCGCGCGCCATCAAAGACCCTGCTGGCGACGTCGGCGCGGGCCGGCGGGCGAAGGGTCGCGGCCTTCCGGAGCGCGCAGCACCAGTTCGTGCCGGAGCACGATATCGGGCTCGGTGCCGGCGAGCGAGCGGACGATCGCCTCGCCGTAGTCGGCATAGGGGACGCGCACGGCGTTGAGCCACGGCGCAACCCAGGGGTTGAGCGGGCTGTCGTCGAAGCCGACGAACACGATGTCGCGCGCGGGATCGAGGTCGGCCTCGGCGGCTCGGCGCTGGGCGCCGTAGGCGATGAGGTCGCTGGTGCAGAACACCGCCCGCGGCGCCACCGGCGCGGCGAGCAGCTTGTCCATCCCGTGGTAGCCGATCTCGAGATGGTCGGCGCTGCGACTCGTCGCGCAACGGAGCGCCGGCAGGCCGATCTTCCGGCGCCGCAGCTCGGCGCGGAATCCGGCGACGCGGTCGGCGGTCGCCGACGACGACAGGCGCCCATGGACGAGCGCGATGTCGCGGTGCCCCTGCTCGGCGAGCCAGCGCGCAACCTCCGTCCCGGCAGCGCGGTTGTCGATCCCGACGTGGCAGCGCTCGCCGAAAGGGTTGCGGCGGTTGACGAAGACGATGCGCTCGCCCGCGGCGACGAACGACTGGAGCTGCGGGCTGCGGACGGCCCCCAGCAGGACCAGGCCGTAGGCGTACTGCGCGCGCCTGTCCAGCAGGTACTCGGCCTGCAGCGCCGGCTGGTCGTGGGTGTCGCAGAGAACCATCACGTAGCCGGCGCGGCGCAACGCGACCTCCGCGACGGCGGCGATGGCGGCCATCGAGGGATTGAGGAGGTTGGCGGCCAGGACGGCGACCAGCCGGCTTTGCCGGCGCCGCAGCGAGCGTCCGGCGCCCATGGGGCGGTAGCCCAGCGCCTCGATTGCCGCGCGGACCCGTTCGACGGTCGACGCCGATGCCTTGTTGGCCACGCCGTTGATCACCCGCGAGACGGTCGCGATCGACACCCCCGCCCGCGCGGCGACGGCAGCGATCGACGCCGGCGGGCTGGAACCGGGGAGGGAGGGTCGGGGAGGTCGGCTGGGCACGGTTCGGGAGGCGGTGTCTTCGGGGGGCGGCGGCGGTATGGCAAGTCGGAGTCCGGGAAACGGCGCCCCTGCGCGCCGCACCCCCGCGCGGGCCCTCCGCGGGCGGCCGCAGCGAATGCTAACGCCGGCGCGGCTTGCTCGGCTACGCCGGGCCGGGGGGCTTGACAACGGCGTCGATTGTAGTATTTTTCCATTCCGGAGGGTAAACGTTTACCCAATCTTCTTTCCGCCAGCCCAGAGGAGGTCCGCGATGCAATCGACTCGACAGGTGTTCAGGATCGTCGCCGCGTTGGCGTCGGCGCTGTGGCTCGGCACCGCCGGGGCGCAGGAGCTCGTCGTCTGGCACGACCTCGGCGACAACGGCACCAAGTGGTTCCAGGCGATGTCGGACGAATTCGCGAAGACCCGGCCCGGCGTCACGGTCAAGGCGATCAACTACCCGACCGAGCAGTGGTTCGGGCGCTCGATCTCGGCGCTCAACACCAACACGGCGCCCGACCTCATCTACAACAACTACGAGCGCGTGATCCGGGTCGAGGACCAGACCAAGAAGCTCATGGACTTGAAGCCGGTGCTGGCGCAGGTCGGCGACAAGGGCTTCCTGGGCGAGACCGACCTCGAAGTGGCCACGCACGGCTCGAAGATGATCATCCTGCCGATCCAGCGCGTGCAGATGGCGCTCGGGGTGCGCAAGAGCTGGCTCGACAAGGTCGGCGAGAAGTACCCGGCGACCTGGGAGGACGCGAAGCGGATCGCGGTCAAGTTCCGGGACGGCGACCCCGACGGCAACGGCAAGGCGGACACCTGGGGCTTCGCGCTCGAGGCCGCCAAGCCGCGCGACCTCATCCATATGCTGGACCTGTTCATGTTCGGCTCGGGCCTGCGCTACACGCTGATCGACCCGCAGGGCAGGATCGTCGTCGACGAGCCGAAGCACGCGCAGGTGCTCGAGGAGTTCCTCAAGACCTATACCGAGTACCGGCTGGTCGCGCCGGACACGATCAACCACTCGTTCCCCGAGATGTACCAGGTCATCGAGGGCGGGCGCGCAGGCATGTTCCGGGTCGGCGACTGGAACGTCAAGAAGTGGGACGGCCCGACGGTCCTCAAGGGCGACTTCGTCGTCGGGCCGTGGCCGAGCTTCGACCCGGCGCGCAAGAACGGCGTGGTGATCGGCGGCATGCGCGGCGTCGCGGTGCCCGAGAATGCTCCGAACAAGGCGCTGGCGGTGGAGTTCGCGAAGTTCATGCTCGGCAAGCCCGCGCAGCAGGCCTCGCTGGACAACGTCGGCGCCGCGGTGCGCAAGGACCTCGACGTCTCGGCGCTGTCGGAGCGCCAGAGGTTCTTCGCGGCACCGACCGGAGTCCTGATCGCCTACGATTTCCCGGAAGCCACCCACGCCTACTACCCGGAGCTCGAGGCCGCCTACCACCGCAAGCTCCTGGGTGCGATCAGCAAGCCGCCGGCCAACTGGAAGGCGTTCATCACCGAGACCGCGAACGAGATGCGCGAGCTCGCGGCGAAGCTGCAGGCCAAGAAGTGACCTGACGGCCATGGCGAGCGTCGAGCTCCGCGACGTCCGGAAGTCCTACGACGGCCGGACCGCGGTCATCCATGGCATCGACCTCGAGATCGGGCACGGCGAATTCGTGGTGTTCGTCGGCCCGTCCGGCTGCGGCAAGAGCACGCTGCTGCGGATGGTGGCGGGCCTCGAGGGCATCTCGGGCGGCGAGGTGCGCATCGACGGCGAGCGCGTCAACGACAAGCTGCCGCGCGACCGGGACATCGCGATGGTGTTCCAGGACTACGCGCTGTACCCGCACAAGAACCTGTTCGAGAACATGGCCTTCGGCCTGCGCCTGCGCAAGACGCCGGAGCCCGAGATCAGGCGTCGCGTCGGCGACGCCGCGGAGCTCCTGAAGATCAGCCACCTGCTCGACCGCAGGCCGGCGGCGCTCTCCGGCGGCCAGCGCCAGCGGGTGGCCATCGGGCGGGCGATCGTCCGCCAGCCCAAGGTGTTCCTGTTCGACGAGCCGCTGTCCAACCTCGACGCCCAGTTGCGCAACGAGATGCGCGGCGAGATCAAGCGCCTGCACCAGCGCCTGGGTGCCACGATCGTCTACGTCACCCACGACCAGGTCGAGGCGATGACGCTCGCCGGTCGCATCTGCGTGCTGCAGGCCGGTCGCAAGATGCAGTACGACACGCCGGACGCGATCTACCACCAGCCGGCGGCGCTGTTCGTCGCCGGCTTCACCGGCGCGCCGCCGATGAACCTCGCCGATGCGGCGCTGGTGGACGGCGCGGTCGACCTGGGCGGCGTGCGGCTGCCGGCACCGCCGGCGTGGCGAGCGCACGCCGGGAACGCCGGGCCGTTCAAGTTCGGCGTGCGCCCCGAGGACATCGCGCTCGCGCCGCAGGCGGCGGACGACTGTGCGCTTCCGGCCACGGTGTCGCTGCTGGAGCCCCTCGGCGCCGAGACGCTGGTGACGCTCTCGATCGGTGCCGCCGAGGTCATCGCGCGCTTCCCGGC
>DATIUK010000129.1:0-4243 GCA_035466885.1 Casimicrobiaceae bacterium | reverse complement strand
ATGTTGCCGGCGCAGCCGCCCCACTCGCGCCGCATGTCGCCGACCGTGAACGACACCGACAGGAGGTGCACCTGCTCGGGCAGGATGTGGCGGGCGAAGCGGTCGGGAAACACCATGATGGTGTCGAAGGCGAGCGAGCCGCAGATCAGGATGCGAGGGCTGGACATGGCAGGTGGGGGTTCGTGAATGGGGTGCTGCGGCGCCGAAGTTTACGCCAGCACCGCGGGCGGGCGCGGCGGCGGCTTGCGCTGCGCGGTCCGGCAGGCTCAGTCCTTGCCGATCTCGCGCACGATGAACTGCTGGCGGCGCGACACCGCGAGGGTCTCGGGAACGTTGCGCAGCACGACCTCCCAATGCGCGTCGCCCTCGTTGCTCACGTGGCGCTCGAAGCCGCGGATGAACTCGCGCGCGACGAGGCAGTTGCGGTGGACGCGGACGAAGCGCGGGCCGAACTCGTCCTCGAGCCGCGTCAGCGACTCCTCGAGCAGATGCTCGCGCTCGGCGGTCCGGACGGTGATGTACTTGAGCTCCGCCTTGAGGTAGACGACCTCCTCGATGGGCACCAGCACCACGCGCGAGCGCTCGGTGACCGAGAGGAAGCGCCGCGCGCCGGACGGCATCTCGTCGAGCCGGGCGGCCGACAGCGGCTTCAAGCGCGGCAGCTTCTGCAGCGCGGCGAGCAGCCGCGCGACGCGCACCGGCTTCACAAGGTAGTCGATGGCGTTGACGTCGAAGGCCTCCAGCGCGTGCTCGTGGTAGGCGGTGGTGAAGATGACGACCGGCGGCTGCGCCAGCTTGAGCAGGTGGCGCGCGAGCTCGAGGCCGTCCATTCCCGGCATCCGGATGTCGGTGAGAACCAGGTCGGCGGACACGGCCTGCAGCATGTCGATCGCCTCCCGCCCGCCCGCGGCCTCGCCGACGACCACGATCGGCATCGCCTCCGAGCAGTCGTCGAGGACGTCGCGCAGCCGGCGCCGCGCCGGCGCCTCGTCGTCGACGATCAGGACCCGCAGCGGGGCCTCAGCCACGGCGGACCTCCGCCACCGGCTGCGGGCCGCGCCGCAGCAGCGATGCCTGCGGGCTGCGGTAGGGCATCGTGATGTGCACCTCGTAGACGCCGGCGCGCACGCGCGAGGCGAGGCTCGCCTCGGCGTCGAAGTGCAGAGCCAGCCGCTCGCGCACGTTGTCGACGGCCATCTTGTTGCCGGCGTGGTGGCTGCCGCCGTCGGTCCGGTAGGGATTGCGCAGGATCGCGTGCACGTCGCCGCCCTTGTAGAAGATGTTGATCGAGACCACGCCCGGCTCCGACAGCGGCTCGATCCCGTGGTAGACGGCGTTCTCGAGCAGCGGCTGCAGCACCAGCGGCGGCACCAGCGCGTCGCCGGGCATGTTCTTGGTATGCCACTCGATCTGCAGCCGGTCGCCCAGCCGGAGCTGCTCCAGCGCCAGGTACTGCCGGCACAGCTCGACCTCGTCGGCGAGCGGCGCCAGATCGCGATTGTCGCGCATCAGCACGCGAAAGAGGTCGGCCATGTCCTCCAGCGCCGTTTCGGCGCGGGTCGGCTCGGAGCGCACGAGCGACAGCGCCGCGTTGATGCTGTTGAACAGGAAGTGGGGCCGGATCCGCGCCTGCAGCGCCTGCAGCCTCGCCTCGGCAATCGCCGGCGACAGCGCCTTGGCGCGCATCCGGAAATAGCCGACCATCGCCGCGCAGAGCAGCAGCGCGAATACCAGCCGGCGCAGCAGGGCCTCCGACGGCTGCGGCGTGAACTGCTCGACCAGGAGGTGGACGGCGATGCCCGTGGCGACGACGACGCCCGCGACCACGCCCGTCCACGTGCTCCAGGTCGACCGCACGAGCCAGGGCTGTGCCGCGTACAGGATCGCGAGCGCGAGCAGGAGCTGCGGCTCGACGCTCGCCGCCAGGTCGACCCACTCGGCGGCGAGCCGCTCCCAGCGCGGCTCGCGCAGCCATGCGGCGACCAGCACCACGGCGTTCGCTCCGAGGAGCACGCGCAGGATCGTTCCCATGTTGCGGAAGTCGGGCAGCGGAGGAGGGGCAGGGTTTTGTCTTATAATCGGCCGCATCGCGACACCCCATGCAACCTCCGTGCCCACCGCGGGTGGTGGGCCGTGCGATCGATCGCCGCGCAGGCGCACGGAAGCCCTGAGACAGGTTCTATTGTCGGCAACCCGGACCGGCGCGGCAAGGACCATTGCCGAGTGCCCTTGCCCGAGGGCGAGATCCCGACGCCCGATCCCGCGCCGGATCGACCCTGCCACCACCCCGGTACACCTCCTCCCATGGCCAACTTACCTGCAACCGGCGAGCCCGCCGGCTGGTCCGGACGCTTTGCCGAGCCCGTCTCCGAACGGGTGAAGCGCTACACGGCGTCCGTCGACTTCGACCGCCGCCTCGCCGGCGCCGACATCGCCGGCTCGCTGGCGCACGCGCGGATGCTCGCGGAAGTCGGCGTGCTGAGCCGCGCCGACCTCGCCGCGATCGAGGGCGGGCTGGCGACGATCCGCGGCGAGATCGAGCGCGGCGAGTTCGCCTGGTCGCGCGATCTCGAGGACGTGCACTTCAACGTCGAGCGGCGGCTCACCGTGCTGATCGGCGACGCCGGCAAGCGCCTGCACACGGCGCGCTCGCGCAACGACCAGGTCGCCACCGACCTGCGCCTCTGGCTGCGCGAGTCGATCGACGGCCTGTCGGCCCTGCTCACGGGACTGCGCCTTGCGCTCATCGACCTGGCCGAGCGGCACGCCGACACGATCATGCCCGGCTTCACGCACCTCCAGGTCGCGCAACCGGTGACCTTCGGCCACCATCTGCTCGCCTACGAGGCGATGCTCGGCCGCGACGCCGAGCGCCTCGCCGACTGCCGCCGGCGCGTCAACCGGCTGCCGCTGGGCAGCGCCGCGCTAGCCGGGACGAGCTACCCGATCGACCGCGACCGGGTCGCGCGCGAGCTCGGCTTCGAGGGCATCTGCGGCAACTCGCTCGACGCCGTCTCCGATCGCGACTTCGCGATCGAGTTCGCGGCCGCGGCGTCGCTGCTGATGGTCCACATCTCGCGCTTCGCCGAGGAGCTGATCCTCTGGATGAGCCCGCGCTACGGGTTCGTCGCGCTGGCCGACCGCTTCTGCACCGGCAGCTCGATCATGCCGCAGAAGAAGAATCCGGACGTGCCGGAGCTCGCGCGCGGCAAGACCGCGCGCGTGGTCGGCCACCTCACCGGGCTGCTGGTGCTGATGAAGGGCCAGCCGCTCGCCTACAACAAGGACAACCAGGAAGACAAGGAGCCGCTGTTCGACACCGTCGACACGCTCGCCGACACGCTCGAGATCTTCCGCGACCTGGTCGCCACCGGCATCTCGGTCGACGCGGCGAGGATGCGGGAGGCGGCGCGCGAGGGCTTCGCGACGGCGACCGACCTCGCCGACTACCTGGTGAAGAAGGGGCTGCCCTTCCGCGATGCGCACGAGGCGGTCGCCCGTGCCGTCCGCCACGCGGAGAGCCGCGGCTGCGATCTCGCCGACCTGCCGCTCGCCGAGCTCGCCGCCTTCTCACCGCTGATCGACGCCGACGTGTTCGCGGTGCTGACGCTCGAGGGCTCGGTGGCGAGCCGCGATCATCCGGGCGGGACCGCGCCGGCGCGGGTGCGCGCCGCCGCGGCCGCCGCGCGCGCGGCGCTCGGCGGCTGAGTCGCGATGCTCACCGCCACCGACGCAATCGGCTTTGCCGCGGCCACGATGACGACCGTCTCGTTCGTGCCGCAGGTGCTGCGGATCGTGCGGACCCGCTCGGCGCACGACATCTCGTGGTGGATGTTCGGCATCTTCAGCGTCGGGGTGGCGCTCTGGCTCGGCTACGGCCTCATCCTGGACGCGCTGCCGGTGGTGCTCGCCAACGCGGTGACGCTGGTGCTCGCGGTGACGATCCTGGTCCTGAAGTGGCGCTACGGGCGCGACCTGCCGCCGCCCCGCTACGGCGCCGCGCAGGGGACCGACGACGGCAGGAAAGCTCGATGAGCGGGCGCAGCCTCGCATTCCTGGGGCTCGGCGTGATGGGCTTCCCGATGCCAGCCGCGGTTCTGGCGTGGCGCTGGCACCTGTCGATTCGATGGCTGCTGCGCATTGACGCCTGAGTACGGCCGACGATAGGCTTGCAAACCAAAGGGTCCCGACCACGGGGCAACCTCGCGTCGCGGGCCTGTGGCAGCAGGCAGGCGCGGGCAAC
>DATIUK010000128.1:0-2060 GCA_035466885.1 Casimicrobiaceae bacterium | reverse complement strand
GGACGCCTCCGATTCGGTGCGCCGCGAGAGGTCGGCGTTGCCGGCCGCGATCTGCTGCGTGGCGGCGCTGATCGCCTCGGCCGAGCCGTGGATGCGCCCGACCACCCGCCGCAGGTCCGCCTGCATCCGGTCGAGGCCGTGCAGCAACTGGCCCACCTCGTCTTCGGAGCGCGCTTCGATCTTGCCGGTGAGATCGCCGCCGGCGACGCGTTCGGTCGCGGCCAAAGCCTGCACCAGCGGCTTGCGGACCATCGAGCGCACGGCCCATACCAGCGCGAGGGTGAGCAGCGCCAGCAGCACGGCGCCGGCGATCATGAAACTGTTGCGCAAGGCGGCGGCTTCGCGGACGTACTCGTCGACGAAGGTGCTCCCGACGACGACCCAGTCCCACTCCGGATAGTGATCGAAGACCGCGAGCTTCTGCCGCGGCTCCTGGTCGCCGCGGGTCGTGTCGGTGAACCAGTAGTCGACGCGTCCCTTCTTCTTCTCCAGTACTTCCTTGATGAACTCGTGGCCCGTGACGCTGTCCTTGATCCCGAGGCCGTTCTGCCCGCTGCGCGTGGGATGGACGACGAAGTTGCCGAAGTTCGCTCCGGCGCGCGAATCGACGACGAAGAAATAACCGGTGTCGCCGACCTTCTCGGCGCCGACGGCCTGCTTGAGGAGCTTCAGGCTCTCCATGAAGTCGCGGGCGGTGAACAGCACGGCGATCACCTGGCCGTCGGCCGACTTGACGGGCAGGTAGCGGCTCATGTACTCCTTGCCGAACAGCGACGCCCGACCGATGTAGGGCTCGCCGGCCATCAGTTTGGCGTAGGCGGGATGCGCCTTGCCGAGCATCGTCCCGACCGCGCGCTCGCCGTTTTCCTTCTTCAGCGACGTCGTGATCCGGACGAAGTCGTCGCCATTCCTCGCGAAGACCGTCGCGACGCCGCCGGTCGCCTTGGTGAAGCGGTCGACGATGTCGAAGTCCAGGTTGAGCGGCGCCTTGCCGTGCAGCAGCGCCGGCGTCGAGGTCCCGTTGATGTCGACGCTCCGCGCCGGGTCGAGCACGAGCTTCTCCGGCAACATGTCGGCGAACAGCTGGCTCAACGGAACCGCGGCGTCGCGCAGCTCGCGATTGACGAGGTCGATGGTCTTGACGATCTGCCCGGCGCGCAGCGCGATCTCGTTCGCCCCCTTGGCGTCGAGCGCGCGGGTCGTCAGCGTGGTGGCAAGCAGCGTGAGGCCCGCGAACGCCGCGAGGGTCAGCACGAACAGCAGCGCGGAGAGCTTGACGCTGATCGGCAGGTTCTTGACTCTGGAAATGGAGATGTTCACGTTGTTGCTCCTTCATCGCGGGCTCGGCGGCGCCGCGCGGTGGCTGCGGTCAGTGGACGGCCTCGTCCATGAGGGCCATGTCGGCGCTGGACATCAGGCGCTCGATGTCGACCAGGATCAGCATCCGCTCGTCGACGGTGCCGAGGCCGGTGATGTACTCGGTATTGAGCGTGGTCGCGAACTCCGGCGCCGCCTTCACCTGCTGGCTGGAGAGCGTCAGCACGTCGGACACGCTGTCGACCACGACACCGACCACCCGTTTGCCGATGTTGAGGATGATGACGACGGTGAACTGGTCGTAGTGCGCGCTGCCGACGCCGAACTTGATCCGCAGGTCGACGATGGGGACGATGATGCCGCGCAGGTTGATGACGCCCTTGATGAAGGGCGGAGCGTTGGCGATGGCGGTGACCGCATCGTAGCCGCGGATCTCCTGGACCTTGAGGATGTCGATCCCGTACTCCTCGTTGCCGAGGCGGAAGGTTAGGTACTCGCGCTCGCTCCCGGCGTCGGTGGCGGTCGCCGCGCCGCTGGCGCGTGATTGGAGGGTCTGCAGCATCTTCTTCTCCTGAAGTCGGGGGCCTAGAACTCGGCCCACTCGTCGTCGGCCTCGGCCTTCGCCTTGGCCGCGAGCTTCGGCGCCGGTGCCGGCTTCGGTGCTGCCTTGGGCGCCGGCGCCGCGTTCGTGCCCTGTGGTTTCGCGACGGTGGACCTTGTCTTCGCCACCGCCTGCGCCCGCT
>DATIUK010000127.1:0-4848 GCA_035466885.1 Casimicrobiaceae bacterium | reverse complement strand
CATCGTCACCGCGGAGGAGGCGAAGGCGGTGGTCGTCGCGCGCGAGCTCACCGCCAAAGTGATCCGGGTCGACGACTTCCCGCAGGACCTCGGCACCTCGGGGCTGCGGCCGCTCGACTACAACAGCCGCGCAGGAACGGTGGCGTCGAACTCGGCGCTGGTCCACAAGGTCGCCGCGTAGCGGGCAGCACCGCCGCCCGGCCGCCGCTCCATTCCGTCACCGCGAGGGCCGCTCGGCCCCCGCGGTGGCGTCCCGACGCCAGGAAGACGCCATGAAAGAACCGATCTACATCATCGACGGCGCGCGCACGCCGTTCCTCAAGGCCAGGAACCGCCCAGGCCCCTTCGCGGCCTCCGACCTCGCGACGGCCGCCGGCAGCGCGCTGCTCCTGCGGCAGCGCTTCGCGCCGACCGAGCTCGACGAGGTGATCCTGGGCTGCGCGGCGCCGTCGCCCGACGAGGTCAACATCGGGCGCGTGGTCGCGCTGCGGATGGGCTGCGGCAACAAGGTGCCGGGGTGGACGGTGATGCGCAACTGCGCGTCGGGAATGCAGGCCCTCGACTCGGCGATTGCCAACATCCGCGCCGGGCGCTCCAACCTCGTGCTCGCCGGCGGCGTCGATGCGCTGTCGCACGCGCCGCTGCTGTTCTCCGAGGCGATGGTGCACTGGCTGTCGAACTGGTACGCGGCGAAGACGCTGCCGCAGCGCGCGGCGCTGGCAGGGAAGCTGAAGCTTGCCTACCTCGCACCGGTGATCGGTCTGATGAAGGGCCTCACCGACCCGATGGTGGGGCTGCTGATGGGGCAGACCGCCGAGAACCTCGCCTTCCGCTTCGGCATCACCCGCCCCGACATGGACGCGTTCTCGGCCGAGAGCCACCGCAAGGTGCTGGCAGGGCAGAAGGCCGGACACTACGACGCCGAAGTCGTCGCGCTCTTCGACAAGGCGGGCAAGGTCTACGCCGCCGACGACGGCGTGCGCGAGGACTCGACCGCCGCCAACCTCGCCAAGCTCAAGCCCTTCTTCGACAAGAAGTACGGCAACGTCACCGCCGGCAACAGCTCGCAGGTGACCGACGGCGCCGCGTGGCTGGTGCTCGCGTCCGAGCGCGCCGTCGACAAGCACCAGTTGCAGCCGCTGGGCAGGATCGCCGATTCCGAGTGGGCGGGGCTCGATCCGGCACAGATGGGGTTGGGACCGGTGCACGCCGCGACGCCGATCCTGCAGCGCCACGGCCTGGGTCTCAACGACGTCGACGCCTGGGAGATCAACGAGGCGTTCGCCGCGCAGGTGATCGCGTGCCTCAAGGCCTGGGAGGACCCGGGGTACTGCCGCACCGAGCTCGGCCTCGCCGGGCCGCTGGGACCGCTCGAGCCCGCACGGCTCAACGTCGACGGCGGCGCCGTCGCGCTCGGCCACCCGGTCGGCGCGTCGGGCGCGCGCATCGTGCTGCACGTCCTCAACACGCTGCGCCGCACCGGCGGCAAGCGCGGGATGGCCGCGATCTGCATCGGCGGCGGCCTCGGTGGCGCGATGCTGGTGGAGGCGGCATGAGTATCACGACCGACACGCTGTCGCCGGCCCTGGCCAGCGCCACGGCCCGGAAGAAGGACGAAGCCATTCTGCGATCGGAAACCACGATGCAACACTGGAAGATCACCCGCGAAGCCGACGGCCTCGCCCGGCTCACGTTCGACAAGGCGGGGGCCACGACCAACACGCTGTCGGCGGCGGTCCTGATCGAGCTCAACGCCGCGCTGGACGAGCTCGACCGCGATCCGCCCAAGGGCCTGATCGTCGCCTCGGGCAAGGCCAACGGCTTCATCGCCGGCGCCGACATCGACGAGTTCGGCGAGGTGAAGTCCGACGCCGACGCGATCGCGCTGGTCCGGCGCGGCTGGGACACGTTCAATCGCCTCGCGGCCGTCGGCTACCCGACGCTGGCGCTGGTCCGCGGGTTCTGCCTCGGCGGCGGGATGGAGTTGGCCCTCGCCTGCCGCTACCGGGTCGTCGTCGACGAGCCCGCCACGCGGCTGGGGCTGCCCGAGGTGATGCTGGGGATCGTTCCCGGCTGGGGCGGCATCACCCGGCTGCCGCGGCTCACCGGCGCGCCGGCGGCGCTCGACCTGCTGCTGACCGGCAAGACCGTCGACGCCCGCCGGGCGAAGCGGCTGGGCATCGCCGACGAGTGCGTTCCGGCACGGATCATGGAGAACACCGCCCGCGGCGTGCTGAAGGCGCTGCCGGCGCCGCGATCGCTCAAGCTCGGGCAGTCGCTGACCCTGAACCCGCTGGCGCGCAAGTTCATCGCCGCGCAGGCGGGGAAGCAGGTCGCCAAGCGCGCGCGCCGCGAGCACTACCCGGCCCCGTACGCGATCCTGGAACTGTTCGCCAAGTACGACGGCAACGCGCTGGCGGCACCCGCCTCCGGCCCGGCGTCGATCACCTCATTGCTGAAGACCCCGACGGCGGGCAACCTCATCCGCGTGTTCCGGCTGCAGGAGCGGTTGAAGTCGCTGGGCAAGGACGACGAGTTCAAGGCGGCGCACGTTCACGTCATCGGCGCCGGGACGATGGGCGGCGACATCGCGGCCTGGTGCGCGCTGCGAGGACTCACGGTGACCCTGCAGGACCAGGACGCCGGGCGGCTCGCGCCGGCGATGGCGCGCGCGGCGAAGCTCTTCGCCCAGCGCCTGAAGGACTCCCGGCGCGTCCGCGATGCGACCGATCGTCTCATCCCCGACGTGGCCGGCCACGGCGTGGCCCGCGCCGACGTCGTCATCGAGGCGATATTCGAGAACCTGGAGGCCAAGCGCGCGCTCTTTGCCGCGGTCGAGGCCAAGGCGAAGCCGGGCGCGATCCTTGCGACCAACACGTCGAGCATCCCGCTGGAGGACATCGCCTCCGCGCTGCACGACGGCTCGCGCCTCATCGGCATCCACTTCTTCAACCCGGTCGCCCGGATGATGCTGGTCGAGATCGTGGTCGGGAAGTCGACCCGCGCCGATCTCGTCGCGCCCGCCGCGGCGTTCGTGCGCCAGATCGACAAGCTGCCGCTGCCGGTGAAGAGCGCGCCCGGCTTCCTGGTCAACCGGGTGCTCGCCCCGTACCTGATGGCGGCGATGCGCTGCGTCGATGAGGGAGTGGCGCCCGAAGTCGTCGACGAGGCCGCGCTCGCCTTCGGCATGCCGATGGGGCCGATCGAGCTCGCCGACACCGTGGGGCTCGACATCTGCGTCGCCGTTGGCAGGATGCTGACCCCCGACGCCGCCCCGCCGCGACGGCTATCCGAGCTGATCGCCGCCGGGCACCTGGGCCGCAAGACCAAGCGCGGGTTCTACGACTATGCGTCGGGCAAACCGGCGAAGCAGGCGGCCGGTGCGGTGCCGCCGGGGCTCGCCGCCCGGTTGATCGACCCCATGGTCGGCGAGGCGCGTTCGGCGCTGACCGAGGGCATCGTCGCCGATGCCGACCTGGTCGACGCCGGGGCGATCTTCGGGACCGGCTTCGCGCCGTTCACCGGGGGGCCGCTGCACTACGCCGCCGCATCCCGCTAGCCGCGATCTGGGTGTACGATTGACCGGAAAAACACCGGAATCCGTGGTCCAGCCCGCCGCTCGCGGCGGCCTGGAGGCCAAGGCGCATGCGGCATCCATCGTTGAACCCATAAAAAGGCCCGCCAAGCCCGGCGCGGCAAGGAGGACGATCGTGGAAAAGATCTGGCTCAAGCACTATCCGAAGGGCGTTCCCGCGGAGATCGACATCAACACGTATGCGTCGCTGCGCGACGTGTTCGAGGAGAGCTGCAGCAAGTACGCCGGCCGCAAGGCGTACACCTGCATGGGCAAGTCGATCACGTTCTCGGAGCTCGACACGCTGACGGCGGCGTTCGGCGCCTGGCTGCAGGGACAGGGCTGCAAGAAGGGCTCGCGCGTCGCGCTGATGATGCCCAACATCCTGCAGTACCCGGTGTGCCTGTTCGGCGCGCTGCGGGCCGGCTGCACGATCGTCAACGTCAATCCGCTGTACACGGCGCGCGAGCTCGAGCACCAGTTGAACGACTCCGGCGCCGAGATCCTGATCGTGGTCGAGAACTTCGCCGCCACGTACCAGGAGATCGCGGCCAAGACCAAGGTGCGCAAGGTCATCGTCACCAGCATCGGCGAGCTGCTCGGCTTCAAGGGCCTGATCGTCGACCTGGTGCTGCGCAAGGTGAAGAAGATGATCCCGGCGTGGAACCTGCCGGGATCGCTGCGCCTGTCCGATGCGCTCGCCGACGGCCGCAAGCGCAAGCTCGAAGTGGTCCCGGTCGGGCACGAGGACATCGCCTTCCTGCAGTACACCGGCGGGACGACCGGCGTGTCGAAGGGCGCGATCCTGCTCCACCGCAACATCGTCGGCAACCTGCTGCAGGCGCGGGCGTGGATCCTGCCTTTCCTCGGCCACGACAGCGCCGAAGTCATCCTGACGCCACTGCCGCTCTATCACATCTTCTCGCTGACGGCGAACTGCCTCACGTTCATGACGCTGGGCGCCGAGAACGTGCTGATCCCGAACCCGCGCGACATCCCCGGCTTCGTCAAGGAGATGGCCAAGCACAAGTTCACGGTGATGACCGGCGTCAACACGCTGTTCAACGCGCTGGTCAACAACCCGGAGTTCGCGAAGCTCGACTTCTCGACCTTCCGCGTGACGCTGGGCGGCGGCATGGCCGTGCAGGAAGCCGTCGCGATCAAGTGGAAGAAGGTGACCGGCTGCACGCTGATCGAGGCCTACGGGCTCACCGAGACCTCCCCCGCGGCGACGATCAACCCGGTGGACATCCCGGCGTACAACGGGTCGATCG
>DATIUK010000126.1:0-18358 GCA_035466885.1 Casimicrobiaceae bacterium | reverse complement strand
AAGGCGGGAATCATGGCGCTGTTCTCGACGCACCCACCGCTCGAGGAGCGCATCGCCGCGCTGCAGGGCAGCCGCTGATCCCTGGCCCCGGCGCCTGCCGGGGCGGCTCTTCGCCACAGGTGGCGCAGTGTCGCGGCGGGCCGCGCGAGTTTGACCTCCGTCATGCCGTGCATCGTGCCCGGCGTGCGGTGTTGACCTCGATCAAGCCGCGGCAGGCACCGCAGTGCGCCTTCCTTGCCCTGCATCAACACCGGCCGGCCGCGCTTGGGGGCGGACCCTCGCGTGACGGCGCGCGCCACGGAACGCCGCAGGCGCAGCCGCAAGAAGACACACGGCCGGACGGGAGCCCCGGCCGGCCGTGATGCGGACCCGCGTGCGCGGGTCGTGCGCTGCGGCTACTTCAGGTGGTTCGAAACGAGCTTGGTCATCTCGAACATCGAGACGGTCTTCTTGCCGCCGAACACGGCCTTCAGCTTGTCGTCCGCATTGATGTTGCGCTTGTTCAGCGCGTCCTGAAGCTTGTTCTTCTTGATGTAGTCCCAGATCTTCTTGGTGACTTCGGTGCGCGGCGCAGGGGCGGCGCCGATCACGGCGGCGAGCACCGCCGAGGGTGTCATCGCCTTCATGAATGCTGCATTCGGCTTGCGCTTCGCCGCTGCCTTCTTGACGGCGGGCTTCTTCGCTGCGGCCTTCTTTGCCGGGGCCTTTTTCACGGCAGCCTTCTTCACTGCGGGTTTTTTCGCGGCGGGCTTCTTCGCGGCAGGCTTCTTTGCAGCTTTCTTGGCAGTAGCCATGGTTCTCCTTCCTGAGATGGGTTGCTCGTCAAAACCACCGAACACTCTGAAGCGGACCCTCCTGTCAAGGGTTGACCTGCTTCATCGGCGGGAACTATAGCGCAAATCCGCAGCGAGGGAATGCCCGCAGGGGCATTTTTCACTGGGGAAAGCGAGGTCGTTGCGGCGATGCCGTCAGGTCCCGCACGCCGCGTTTCCCGGCGGCGCTTGAATGCGCCGGGGGCTGATGCGACACTTGCCAGTCCGTGCCGCGCCACTCGATGTGCCCTTCGCAGAGCCAGTCGTTCTGCCGTACGCCGCCCTTCGCCCCCGGCGGGCGCGCCGCGGCAGCGCGGGGCGTCGTGAGTGCGCGGGACCGCAGCCGCCTGGCCGCGCCGAAGGACTGCCCTGTGGGCGATGCGCGGGCCTCACGCGCCGAGGCCGCCGCAGTGAAGGCTCGGCGCCAACGGGCGGCGCCCTCCCCGGGGATCGATGTCCAGGACGCCTGATTCGCGGCGCTCCCTCGCTGCGCTGATCCTGCTCGGGATCGCCAATCACGCGGTGCTCTCGGGCAGCCGGGTCGCGGTGTCGCTGGCCGCGCTGGCACAGGGCGCGACGCCGTTCACCGTCGGAGTGCTGGTGTCGCTCTATGCCGTGCTGCCGATGCTGCTCGCGGTGCCGGCAGGCCGCTTCTGCGACCGTGTCGGCGCACGCAGGCCGATGTTGGCGGGCTGCGTGCTGATCGCGGCCGGCGCGAGCCTGCCCGTACTCTTCGCCGGAATGCCGGCGCTGTACGCAAGCGCGGCGCTGCTGGGCGTCGGTTTCATGGTGTTCCAGGTCGCGGCGCAGAATGCCACCGGGGAGCTCGGCGGCAACAATCGCGCGCAGAGCTTCAGCCTGCTCGCGCTGGGCTATTCGGTGTCGGGCTTCCTTGGCCCGCTTGCGGCGGGCGTCGTGATCGACTGGCGCGGATTCGCCGTCGCTTTTGCACTGTTCGCGTCCGTGCCGCTCGTGCCGCTCGCGGTGCTGGCCGTCGCCCAGCTGGGCCTGCCGGGGCCGCATCCGGCCGCGGTGCCGCGCCGTCGCGGTGCCTTCCTCGAGCTCCTTCGCCACCCGACACTGCGCCGCGTGTTCGCGATCAACGCGCTGCTGGCCATCGCCTGGGATCTGCACACGGTGTTCGTGCCGATCTACGGCGCGCGCCTCGGCCTCTCGGCGTCACAGATCGGGATAATCCTGTCGTCGTTCGCGGCGGCGACCTTCGTCATCCGTTTCGCGATGCCGACCCTCGCCCGGCGGGTGCGCGAGCAGCAGGTGCTGACCGCGGCGCTGTTCGTCGCCGGGGGCGTCTACCTGCTGTTCCCGTTCGCGCACAGCGCGCCGCCGCTCGCGCTGCTTTCGTTCTGCCTGGGCTTGGGCCTCGGCAGCGCACAGCCGATGGTGATGTCGCTGCTGCACCTGCACTCGCCGCCGGGGCGGATGGGCGAGGCGGCGGGCGTGCGCATGGCCCTGGTGCAGTCGATGGCGGTGGCCGTGCCGCTGGTGTTCGGCGCCCTGGGCACGTCGGTGGGCGTGGGCCCGGTGTTCTGGTCCGTCGGTGCCGGCCTCGCGGCCAGCGGCTTCCTGGCGCGGCGTTCGCGCTAGTCCCCTGCGCCCGGGCGCTTGAGCCGCGATGCCGATCTCAGGACGCCCGCGGCACGGAGGCGAACCGCACCCTGCGGCGGCTGCGGCCGCACACCCGTCGCGCAGCGGGGAGACGCGGCCCGCGGAATGCGATAATCGGCACGCGATCGGAACCGAGGACGACGACACCATGCCGAGCCTTATGCCCAGGGAAGGGAAGTTCTTCGAGTTCTTCAACCAGCACGCCGAGCTCGCTTCGGCGGCGGCGATCGAGCTCCAGGCGCTGCTGTCCGACCTGTCGCAGATGGAACTGCGCGCGCGGGCGATCGAGCGCCACGAGAAGCAGGCCGACCGCATCACCCACGAGACGGTCCAGCTCCTGCACAAGACGTTCATCACCCCGCTCGACCGCGACGAGATCCACCAGCTCATCACCGGCATGGACGACATCCTCGACCTCATGGAGGACGTCGCCACCTGCCTGTTCCTCTACGACGTCAAGGCGGTGACCGCCGACGCGCAGAAGCTCGCCGAGATCTGCGTGGCCTGCACCGACAAGGTGCGCGAGGCGGTGGGGATGCTCGAGTCGATGAAGAACGCCGACCGGATCATGCTGCTCTGCGGCGAGATCGACCGCCTCGAGAGCGAGGCCGACTTCGTCTTCCGCTCCGCGCTCGCCAAGCTGTTCCGCGAGGAGTCCGACGTCAAGCAGATCATCAAGCTCAAGGAGGTCTACCAGCTGCTCGAGTCGGTCACCGACAAGTGCGAGGACGTCGCCAACGTGATCGAAGGCATCGTGCTGGAGAACGCATGACCGGCACGGGCATCGGAGTCGAGGTGATGGTGGCGCTGGTCGTCCTGGCGCTGGCCTTCGACTTCATGAACGGCTTCCACGACGCGGCGAACTCGATCGCGACCATCGTCTCGACGCGGGTGCTGCGGCCGCACTACGCGGTCGCCTGGGCGGCGTTCTTCAACTTCATCGCCTTCCTGTTCTTCGGGCTGTCGGTCGCCAACACCATCGGCAAGGGCGTCGTCGATCCCGGCCTCGTCGACCCCTACGTGCTGTTCGGCACGCTGATCGGCGCGATCACCTGGAACGTCGTCACCTGGTGGTTCGGGCTGCCCTCGTCGTCTTCGCACGCGCTGATCGGGGCGCTGGCCGGCGCCGCGGTGGCGAAGGGCGGAGTCGGCGCGCTGGTCGGCAGCGGCTTTCTCAAGATCAGCCTCGCGATCGTCGTCTCGCCGGCCCTCGGCTTCGCGCTGGGGATCCTGCTCATGACCATCGTCGCGTGGACCTTCTTCCGCACCGCGCCGCACAAGGTCGACCGCTGGTTCCGGCGGCTGCAGCTCGTGTCGGCGTCGCTGTACAGCCTCGGGCACGGCGGCAACGACGCGCAGAAGACCATGGGCATCATCGCGCTGATCCTGGTGAGCTACGGGTCGCTGCGAACCGACTTCAAGTCCGCGGAGATCCCGTTCTGGGTCGTGATCTCCTGCCAGGCCGCGATCGCGCTGGGCACGCTGTTCGGCGGCTGGCGGATCGTGAAGACGATGGGGCAGAAGATCACCAAGCTGAAGCCGGTCGGCGGCTTCTGCGCCGAGACCGGCGGTGCCATCACGCTGTTCCTCGCGACCGGCCTCGGCATTCCGGTGTCGACGACGCACACGATCACCGGCGCGATCGTGGGCGTCGGCGCGGTGCGCAAGCTGTCGGCGGTCCGCTGGGGCGTTGCCGGCCGCATCGTCTGGGCGTGGGTGCTGACCATTCCCTGCGCCGCGTTCATCGCCGCCGTGTCGTGGTGGGCCGCCACGAAGCTCTTCTGAACGCCGGATGGCCGGAGTCGTCGCCAGAGCCTGGACGTTCGCCTACCACGGCGTCGTCGCGCGGCTGCGCGCCGCCGAGATGGGACGCACGGCCGCGGCGCTGTCGTTCACGTCGGTGCTGGGGCTCGTGCCGCTGCTGACCGTCGCGTTCGTCTACCTCGCCCGGTACCCGCTGTTCCAACAGTGGCTCGACGCGCTGGAGGGCTTCCTGCTGCGCCACCTGCTGCCGCAGAGCGGGAGCGTCGTGCGCGGCTACCTCGGCGAGTTCGTCGCCAAGGCGGCGAACGTGCAGGGTGCCGGCCTCGCCGTCGTCGTGGTCACCGCCGTGCTCCTGGTGGCGACCATCGAGCGCGAGATCAACGCGATCTGGGGCCTCGCGGGGCGGCGCCCGCTGATCCAGCGGCTGTTCGTCTTCGCCCTCGGCATGAGCGTCGGCCCGCTGCTCATCGGGGCGGCGGTGTACTCGACGACCTGGGTGATGGACCTGTCGGTCGCCCAGCTGCCCGTCACGTTGCACGCGCTGCCCTACGTCGCGCCGCCGCTCGCCGTGGCGATCACCGCGCTCGCCTTCACGCTGCTCTACGCGCTGATGCCGAGCCGCCGGGTCCCGCTCGCGCCGGCGGTGACCGGCGGGGTGTTCGCCGCGCTCGCCTTCGAGGTCGCCAAGCGCCTGTTCGGCCTCTACATCTCCCGCGTCCCGACCTACCAGGTCGTCTACGGCGCGCTCGCCGCGCTGCCGCTCTTCCTGCTGTGGGTCTACGTCTCGTGGGTGATCGTGCTGGTCGGCGCGGCGGTGACGGCGACGCTGACCGAAGGCCCGCTGCGCCGCCGCCGCGGGAGCGGGCGGTAGCGTCCAAGCGCGCTGGTCCCGCGCGGCCGGCGCACGCGCGCCTTGCCGAATCCCGCCCGGCAGGCTACATTTCATCGGTTTTGCTTCGACGGAGTCATCCACCGTGTGGTCCATCATTCAAGCAGCCGGCTGGCCGATCTGGCCGCTGATCATCGCCTCGATCATCGCGCTGGCGCTGATCTTCGAGCGGCTGTGGTCGTTGCGGCAGAGCGTCGTGGCGCCGGCGGGCCTGGTCGACCGCGTGCTGGCCGAGTACCGGGTCGCGGGGCCGACGCAGGAACTCCTCGTGCGCACGGCGGCGCAGGGCCCGCTCGGACGCCTGCTCGCCGCCGGGCTCGGCAACATCCGCAGCCCCCGGCCGGTGATCAAGGAGTCGATCGAGGAAGTCGGCCGCGTCGTGACGCACGAGCTCGATCGCTTCCTGACGACGCTGGGCACGATCGCCGCGATGGCGCCGCTGCTGGGCCTCTTCGGCACCGTCATCGGGATGATCGAGATCTTCGGCTCGCAGACCGCGGCCGGGTCGAACCCGATCCAGCTCGCGCACGGCATCTCGATCGCGCTCTACAACACCGCGTTCGGCCTGATCGTCGCGATCCCGAGCATGATCTTCTATCGCCATTTCCGCTCCAAGGTCGACGGGCTGATCGTCGAGATGGAGCAGCAGGCGATCCGCCTGGTCGACATCGCCCACGGCGACCGCAGCTAGGGTCCCGGCGATGAACCTGCGCGGCGACCGCACTCGCGACGATCCCGAGATCAACTTCATCCCGCTGATCGACGTCCTGCTCGTCATCCTCATCTTCCTGATGGTGACGACGACGTACCAGCGGGTCGCCGAGCTGCAGATCACGCTGCCCGAGGCGCAGGCGAACGAGGCCAAGCCCAAGCCGAAGGAGGTCGTGGTCGGCGTCGACGCGCAGGGACGCTACGTCATCGACCGCAGCGTCTTCAACTTCACGTCGGTGGCCGAGTTCGCGCAGCTCCTGCGGCGGGCGGCCGGCGACGCGGCCGAGCCGGTGATCATCATCAACGCGGACGCCAATGCGACGCACCAGGCGGTCGTCCACGTGATGGAAGCCGCCCGCTCGGCCGGCTACATCCACATCACGTTCGCGACCCAGGCTCCGGCGAAGTAGGTCTCGCGCCGCCGGGGGCCGCAACGCCGTGGAACCCGTGCGCTTCGCCGATCGGCTGGTCGCCGCGTGGTACACGCCGCGGCTCACCGCGCTGACATTGCCGCTCGCGCCGCTGTCCGCGGCGTTCGGCGCCGTTGTCGCCTTGCGCAGGGCCGCGTACGCGCACCGCTGGCTGCCGGTGCACGACCTGCCCGTGCCGGTCGTCGTCGTCGGCAACCTCTGCGTCGGCGGCGCGGGCAAGACGCCGCTGGTCGCGGCGCTCGTGCGCGAGCTCGCCGCGCGCGGCTGGCGGCCCGGCGTGGTGAGCCGCGGCTACGGCGGCACCGCCGGCCGGGGCGACGCGGCGCCGGTGGTCGTGGCGGCGGACGCCGATCCCGCCGTGGTCGGCGACGAACCCCTGCTCCTCGCCCGCCGCGGCGTCGCCGTCGCGGTGGCGCGCGACCGCGTCGCCGCCGCGCTGGCGCTGCTCGCGGCGCATCCGCAATGCGACGTCGTCATTGCCGACGACGGCCTGCAGCACTATCGCCTCGGCCGCGCCGTCGAGATCGTCGTCGTCGACGCGGCGCGGGGATTCGGCAACGGCTGGCTGCTGCCGGCCGGGCCGCTGCGCGAGCCGCCGTCGCGCCTCCTCCAGGCGACGGCGGTCGTGCACCACGGCGCCGGCGCCGGCCGATCCCTGGCAGGCGCGGCAGCAGGGCACGCGATGACGCTCGAGCCCGGAACCTGGCGGCGCGTCGACGGCCGCGGCGAGCCGCTGGCCGCCGGGGCCTTCGCCGGGCAGCGGGCGCACGCCGTTGCCGGGATCGGGCACCCGCCGCGCTTCTTCGCCCAGCTGCGCGCGATCGGCATCGTCCCGGTCGAGCACCCGTTTCCCGACCACCACGTCTTCGCGCGGGGCGACCTCGCCTTCGGCGACGAGCTGCCGGTGCTGATGACCGAGAAGGATGCGGTAAAATGCGGGTTGTTCGCCGACGAGCGCTGCTGGTACCTGCCGGTGGAGGCGCGCCTAGACCCGACTCTCGTTCCGCGCATCGAGGAGAAGCTCCGTGGATCCCAAGCTGCTTGAAATCCTGGTCTGCCCGGTGACCAAGGGGCCGCTCGTCTACGACAAGGACAAGCAGGAGCTGCTGTCGAAGTCGGCGCGGCTTGCCTACCCGATCCGCGACGGTATTCCGGTGATGCTCGAAGACGAGGCGCGTCGGCTCGAGCCGCACGAGGTCGAGTGACCGTCGGGCGACCGCCGCCCGGTCCGAAGGAACCCCGTACCCCGCCGCCCATGGCCCTGCCCACGGCGCCAGCGTTCACCGCGCTCATCCCGGCGCGCTACGCGTCCTCGCGACTGCCGGGCAAGCCGCTCGCCGACATCGCCGGCAAGCCGATGGTCGTGCGCGTGGCCGAGCGTGCGCGCGCGGCCGGTGCCGCGCGGGTCGCCGTCGCGACCGACGACGAGCGCGTCCGTGCCGCGGTCGCGGCGCACGGCGTCGCCGTCTGCATGACCCGCAGCGACCACCCGACGGGCACCGACCGGCTGGCCGAAGCCGCCGCGCAGCTCGGCCTCGCCGATGACGCGATCGTCGTCAACGTCCAGGGCGACGAGCCGCTGCTCGAGCCGGCGCTGATCCGTGCCATGGCGCAGACGCTCTGCGAGCGGACCGACGCCGCGATCGCCACCGCCTGCCATCCGATTGCCGACGTCGCCGAAGCCTTCAGCCCGAACGTCGTCAAGGTCGTGCTCGACGCGCGCGGCGACGCGATGTACTTCAGCCGCGCGCCGATTCCCTGGGCGCGCGACGCCTACGCGCGGTCGCGCGAGCGCATCCCGTCCGGACTCCCGATCTACCGGCACTACGGGCTCTACGCCTACCGCGTCGCTTTCCTGCGCGCCTACCCCGGTCTCACGCCGGCGCCGGTCGAGGGTTTCGAGGCGCTGGAGCAGTTGCGCGCGCTCTGGCACGGCTACCGGATCGCGGTGGCGATCACCGCGGGAACGCCGGCGCCCGGGGTCGACACGCCCGAGGACCTCGAGCGGGTCCGCGCGCTCTACGCCGGGGTGCCGGCGTGAACCCGCTGCCGGCACCGCCGCGCCGCGATCGCCGCTGCTTGAGGCGGGCACCGGCCACCGCGCTGCGCGCCGACAGCCGGCACCGTCCCGAAAGGGGAACGGCATGATCCGCTACGGCATCATCGGCTGCGGCAGCATGGGCCGCGAGCACATCCTGAACCTTCACGCGCTCGACGGCGTGGAGGTCGCCGCGATCGCCGACCCGCACGCTCCGAGCCGCGAGGCGGCGCTGGCGCTCTGCCCGAGACCGCCGCGGGTGTTCGCCGACCACCGCGAGCTGCTGCAAAGCGGACTCTGCGACGCGGTCGTGATCGCGACGCCGAACCACACGCACGCGGCGATGCTGCGCGACGTGCTTCCCACTGATCTCCATGTCCTGGTCGAGAAGCCGCTGGTCACGCGCATCGTCGACGGCGTCGAGCTCGTCGGGCAGGCGCGGGGGCGCAAGGCGCTCACCTGGGTCGCGCACGAGTACCGCTACATGCCGCCGGTGGCGGAGATGGTCCGGATGGCGCACGAGGGCGCCGTCGGGCGCATCCACCAGGTCTCGATCCGCGAGCACCGCGACCCGTTCTACCCGAAGGTGGACGACTGGAACCGCTTCTCGGCCAACACCGGCGGCACGCTGGTCGAGAAGTGCAGCCACTACTTCAACCTGATGGACCTGATCCTGCGCGAGCACCCCACGCGCGTGTTCGCTTCCGGCGGCCAGAGCGTCAACCATCTCGACGAGCGCTACGACGGCCGGACGCCCGACATCCTCGACAACGCCTACGTCATCGTCGAGTACCCGAGCGGCGCGCGGGCGCTGCTCGACCTGTGCATGTTCGCGGAAGGCACGCTCGACAACGAGCAGATCGTCGTCGTCGGCGACCAGGCCCGGCTGGAGTCGCTGCTGCCGGCGCTGCAGTTGCGCTACGGCCGGCGCGAGGACTGGGGTCGGCGCGAGGTCTGGGGCCAGGCGGCCGGAACGGGGCGCGGGGTCTCGGTACGTCGCGTCTGGGACACCAACATCCGCTACGGTGGCCAGCACTTCGGCGCGTCGTACATCGAGCACGTCCGCTTCGCGGCCGCCGTGCGCGACGGCCTTCCGGCAGAGATCGGCCTCGAGGAGGGCTTGCGCGCGGTCGCCAGCGGCCTGGCCGCGCATCGCAGCATCGACGAGAAGCGTCCGGTCGAACTCTCGGAGGTGTTGCCGGCCGGCTGGTGAGGCCGCCTCCGACCGCCGTTCGGCGGCGGGACGGTGTGCAGCAGCGAACGGGCAACCTGACAACCATCGACAGAAGAAGCCAACCACATGCGACTGATACTGCTTGGACCGCCGGGCGCCGGCAAGGGAACTCAGGCCAACTTCGTCAAGGAGGCCTTCGGCATTCCGCAGATCTCGACCGGCGACATGCTGCGCGCCGCCGTCAAGGCGGGCACGCCGCTCGGCGTCGCAGCCAAGAAGGTGATGGACAGCGGCGGGCTGGTGTCCGACGAAATCATCATCGGCCTGGTCAAGGACCGGCTGCGCGAGCCCGATTGCGCCAACGGCTACCTGTTCGACGGCTTTCCGCGGACGATCCCGCAGGCCGACGCGATGAAGGACGCCGGGGTCGGTCTCGACTACGTGCTGGAGATCGACGTCCCCGACGCCGCGATCGTCGAGCGCATGAGCGGGCGCCGTGTCCACGTCGCCTCGGGGCGGACCTACCACGTCCGGTACAACCCCCCCAAGGTCGCCGGGCGCGACGACGTCACCGGGGAGGAACTCATCCAGCGCGACGACGACCGCGAGGAGACGGTGAAGAAGCGCCTCGAGGTCTATCACGCGCAGACCAAGCCGCTGGTCGACTACTACGGTCGCTGGGCCGCCACCGGCGACGCGCGGGCGCCGAAGTACCGGCGCATCGACGGCCAGGGCAGCGTCGAGGCGATCACCGCCGCGGCGCTGGCCGCGCTCAAGAGCTGACGGCGCTCCCCGCCGGGAGGCCGGCGCGCGGCGCGGTCATCGTCTACAATCCCGGGTTGGATGGCCGCGCGCGGCGCCGCGCGCGCGGCGCTCGTTCACCCTGCGCGCCGGCGGCAGGTTCGGCAGCCGATCGGCGGGCGCCTTCTTCGCGGATTCCACCATGGCCAAACGCAACGCCTTCTACGCCCAGTCCGGCGGTGTCACCGCCGTCATCAACGCCTCAGCGGCCGGAGTCATCGAGACCGCGCGCACGCACCGCGACCGCATCGGCCGCGTCTACGCGGGTCGCAACGGCATCATCGGCGCGCTGACCGAGGACCTGATCGACACCGGCAAGGAAAGCGCGCGCGCCATCGCCGCGCTGCGCCACACGCCGTCCGGCGCCTTCGGCTCCTGCCGCTACAAGCTCAAGGGACTCGAGGAGTACCGCGCGCAGTACGAGCGGCTGATCGAGGTGTTCCGCGCGCACGACATCGGCTACTTCTTCTACAACGGTGGCAACGACTCGGCCGACACCTGTCTCAAGGTCTCGCAGATCGCCGAGAAGCTGGGCTACCCGCTGCAGGCGGTGCACGTCCCGAAGACCGTCGACAACGACCTGCCGATCACCGACAACTGCCCGGGCTTCGGCTCGGTGGCCAAGTACGTGGCGGTGTCGATGCGTGAGGCGGCGTTCGACGTCCACTCGATGGCCAAGACCTCGACCAAGGTGTTCGTGCTCGAGGTGATGGGGCGCCACGCCGGCTGGATCACCGCGGCCATCGGGATGGCCGAGGACGAGGCCACGCCGCTTCCGCTGGTGCTGCTGTTCCCGGAGATCGCCTTCGACGAGGCGAAGTTCCTGGCCGCCGTCGACGCCAAGGTCAAGGCGCACGGCTATTGCTGCGTCGGAGTCTCCGAGGGCCTCCTCAACGCCGAGGGCCAGCTGATGGCCGAGGCCGGGACGCGCGACGCGTTCGGCCACGCGCAGCTGGGCGGTGTCGGGCCGGTGATCGCCAAGATCGTCAAGGACAAGCTCGACTACAAGTACCACTGGGCGGTCGCCGACTACCTGCAGCGCGCGGCGCGCCACATCGCCTCGAAGAGCGACGTCGAGCACGCCTACGCGGTGGGCAAGGCCGCCGTGGAGCTGGCACTTGCCGGGCACAACGCGGTGATGCCGGCGATCACGCGCACCAGCGACAAGCCCTACCGCTGGAAGATCACGGTGGCGCCGCTCGACAAGGTCGCCAACGTCGAGAAGAAGCTGCCGCGCGACTTCATCACCCGCGACGGCTACGGGATCACCGCCAAGGCACGGGCCTACCTCGCGCCGCTGATCCGCGGCGAGGATCCGCCGCCGTTCAAGGACGGGCTGCCGCAGTACGTGCGGCTGAAGAACGTCGCGGTGCCGAAGAAGCTCGCGACCGCGTTCAAGGTCTGAGACGGGCCGGCCATGGGCAAGACCATCGACTACTACTTCACGCCGGCTTCGCCCTACGCCTACCTCGGCCACGACCGCTTCGTCGCGCTGGCGGCGCGGCACGGCGCCGCCGTCGACGTCTGCCCGGTCGACATCGGCAAGGTCTTCGCGGTGTCGGGCGGCGTGCCCCTCGCCCAGCGGCCGCCGCAGCGCCTGGCCTACCGGCTGGTCGAGCTCGCCCGCTGGAGCCGCCATCTCGGGATCCCGATCAACGTGCCGCCGAAGTTCGGCGCGACGCCGGTCGCGCTGGCGTCCCGGTGGATCCTCGCCGCCGCCGAAATCGGACCGCGCGCGGCGCTGGATTTCGCCGGCGCGGTGATGCGCGCCCGCTGGGCCGAGGAGCGCGACATCGCCGACCCGGCGACCCTCGCCGCGATCGCCGCCGGCCTGGGCCTCGACGCCGCCGCGCTGGCGGCGCGGGCCGAGACGCCCGAGATCGCCACCCGGTTCGAAGCGACAACCGAACGGGCGATCGCCGCCCAGGTGTTCGGCTCGCCCTGGTACGTCTACGCCGGGGAGCCCTTCTGGGGACAGGATCGGCTCGACTTTTTGGACCGCGCACTGGCAGAATAGCGCGTTAACCCTGCGTCCCGCCTGCAATCCGGCGGCGGCGCAGCGGAAGCGGGTCGCCGGAAGGGCGCAATTGCCCGTCCGGCAGGTGCAGGAGAAGCGCCGGAACAGGCGCACTTGGCCGTTTCCGTACCGGTTTCACAAGCCATTTCCTCGGGTAAGGGAGAGTCAGCATGTCCACAGGCCTCATCTTCGCGCTGGTCTGCGCGCTTGCCGCGCTCGTCTACGGCATCGTGTCCGTCAGCTGGATCATGAAAAAGAGCACCGGCAACGACCGGATGCGCGAAATCGCGGCGGCGATCCAGGCGGGGGCGCAGGCATACCTCAACCGGCAGTACACGACCATCGCGATCGTCGGTGTCATCCTGTTCGTGATCATCTGGTGGGCGCTCGGCGGCGCGACGGCAGGCGGTTTCGTCGTCGGCGCGGTGCTCTCCGGGCTTGCCGGGTACATCGGCATGAACATCTCGGTGCGCTCGAACGTGCGCACGGCCGAGGCGGCGCGCACGGGGCTCAACGAGGCGCTGGCCGTCGCGTTCCGCGGCGGGGCGATCACCGGCATGCTGGTCGTCGGCCTCGGCCTCCTCGGCGTCGCCGGCTTCTTCTGGTTCCTGCTGGGGTCCGCGCACGGCTCGCCCAACCTGATGAAGGAAGGCCTGCACCACGCGATACAGCCGCTGGTCGGGCTCGCGTTCGGCAGTTCGCTGATCTCGATCTTCGCGCGTCTGGGCGGTGGGATCTTCACCAAGGGCGCGGACGTCGGCGCCGACCTGGTCGGCAAGGTCGAGGCCGGCATTCCCGAGGACGACCCGCGCAACCCGGCGGTGATCGCCGACAACGTGGGCGACAACGTCGGCGACTGCGCGGGCATGGCGGCCGACCTGTTCGAGACCTACGCGGTGACGATCGTCGCGACGATGCTGCTGGGCGCGCTGATGCTGCCGGTGATGGCCGAGGCAGCGGTCACCTACCCGCTGGTGCTGGGTGGCTTCTCGATCCTCGCCTCGATCGTCGGCTGCTACTTCGTCAAGGCGACGCCGGGCGGCAAGATCATGAATGCCCTCTACCGCGGCCTCATCGTCGCCGGCGTGCTGTCGGCGATCGGCTTCTGGTTCATCACCCAGTGGATGATGGGGGGCGTCGCTGCGGTCTATCCGGAGCTCACCACGATCCGCCTGTTCGGCGCGGCGGTCGTCGGCCTCGTCCTCACCGCGGCGATGGTCGTCATCACCGAGTACTACACCGCCACCGAGTACAAGCCGGTCCGGCACGTCGCCGAGGCGTCGACCACCGGCCACGCGACGAACATCATCGCCGGCATCGGCGTGTCGATGAAGGCCACCGCCTGGCCGGTGCTGGCCGTCTGCGCGTCGATCCTCGCGACGTACTGGCTCGCGGGGCTCTACGGCATCGCGATCGGCGCCACGGCCATGCTGTCGATGGCCGGCATCATCGTCGCCCTCGACGCCTACGGCCCGATCACCGACAACGCGGGCGGCATCGCCGAGATGGCCGACCTGCCGGACTCGGTGCGCGCGATCACCGACCCGCTGGACGCGGTCGGCAACACCACCAAGGCGGTGACCAAGGGCTACGCGATCGGCTCGGCCGGCCTCGCCGCGCTGGTGCTCTTCGCCGACTACACGCACGCGCTCGATTCGTTCGGCCTGGGCACGACCTTCGACCTGTCGAACCACCTGGTCATCGTCGGGCTGTTCATCGGCGGCCTCATCCCCTCTCTCTTCGGCGCGATGGCGATGGAGGCGGTCGGCCGCGCGGCCGGCGCCGTCGTGGTCGAGGTGCGCCGGCAGTTCAAGGAAATCCCGGGCATCATGGAAGGCACGGCCAAGCCCGAGTACGGGGTCGCGGTCGACATGCTGACCAAGGCGGCGATCAAGGAAATGATCGTGCCGTCGCTGCTGCCCGTGCTGGTGCCGCTGGTCGTCGGCCTGGTGCTGGGGCCGCAGGCGCTGGGTGGCCTCCTGATGGGCACGATCATCACGGGCCTGTTCGTCGCCATCTCGATGACGACCGGCGGCGGCGCCTGGGACAACGCCAAGAAGTACATCGAGGACGGCAACCACGGCGGCAAGGGCTCGGACGCGCACAAGGCGGCCGTCACCGGCGACACCGTGGGCGATCCGTACAAGGACACGGCGGGTCCGGCGGTGAACCCGCTGATCAAGATCATCAACATCGTCGCGCTGATGATCGTCCCGCTGCTCGGGCAGGTCTGGGGCGACAAGGCGCAGGCACCGGCGCCGGCACCGAAGGCCGCAGCGTCGGCGTCGGCCGTCGCGGGCGCTCCGGCGACGGCAACCGGGGGAACGGCGTCGCCCGCCGCGAGCACGAAACTCTACTTCGAGACCGGCAAGGCGGAGGTGCCACCCGAGTACAGCCGCTCGATCGCGGCGATCGCGGCGGCCGCCAAGGCGAGCGAAGGCGCGCTGGCGGTGTTCGGCTACCACGATGCCGCCGGCAACCTCGAGCAGAACCAGGAACTCGCCAAGCAGCGCGCGATGAAGGTCAAGGAGGCGCTGAAGGCGGCCGGCGTGCCCGAGGAGCGCATCGAGCTCAAGAAGCCGGAGCAGACGCAGGGCGGCGGCAGCGACGCCGAGGCGCGGCGGGTCGAGATCCAGGTCAAGTAGCCGGGGCCCGGCACCCGCCGGCACGAAGGGCAGCGGCGGCGCCGCTGCCCTTTGTCATGGTGCGGTGTGCGCCGTCCGGACGCGCCCGGCGCCGTCCCCGTGTCGCGGTCGGAGCCCGGCCGACGTCGGCAACGCCCCCGAGCGCCTACAATGCCGCCGATGGATCGCCGACCTGCCGTTCGACCGCCTGCGCGCCCGCCGCGGAGCGACGTAACCGAGGAGCGCGTCCCGCGCACCGGCATTCGTGCCGACGCGCTGCAGGCCTTCGCCGCCCGGCTGGACAAGAACGCCCGGCACTGGGGCAAGTGGGCGCGCCGCCGCGGCCACGGCGCGTGGCGGGTCTACGACCGCGACCTGCCCGAGTTTCCCCTCGCCATCGACTGCTACGCGCCGCTCGACCCCACGCTCGGCCTGCGCGTCCACCTGCAGGAGATCGACACCGGCTGGCAGCAGGAGGAGGCCGTGCACCGCGAGTGGCTGGCGGCGGTCGCCAGCGAGACGGCGCGCGTGCTGGGGGTTCCCGCCGGCGCAATCGCCGTCAAGGAGCGGCGCCGGCGCCAGGGCCGGGAGCAGCACGGCAAGACCGGGGTGCGGGGGCGCGAGTTCGCCATCGCCGAGGCCGGCCTCTCGTTCCTGGTCAACCTCGACGCCTACCTCGACACCGGGCTCTTTCTCGACCATCGCGCGCTGCGCGCCATCGTCCGCGAGCGCGCCGCCGGCCGCCGGGTGCTGAATCTGTTCGCCTACACGGGAAGCTTCACGGTCTACGCCGCGGCCGGCGGCGCGGCGTGCTCCGACACCGTCGACCTGTCGAACACCTACCTCGAGTGGGCCGCGCGCAATTTCGCGCTGAATCGCATGGACCTCGCGCGGCACGTGCTGATCCGCGCCGACGTGCTCGAGTGGCTCGACCGGGCGCTGGACGAGGGCCGGCGCTACGACCTCGTCGTCCTCGATCCGCCGTCGTTCTCGAACTCCAAGGCGATGGAGGGCGTGCTCGACGTCCAGCGCGACCACGGCTGGCTGATCGCGAACGCGCGCGCGCTGCTCGATCCCGGCGGCGAACTCTATTTCTCGACCAACCTGCGGACCTTCGCCCTCGACGCGAAGCTCGCGGCGGATCCGGCCGGCAAGGACATCACCGCGGAGACGCTGCCCGAGGACTTCCGCGACCGACGGGTCCACCGGGTCTGGCGCTTCGGACGCTGAAGACTCGCGGAGCACCTTCGGCCGCCCGAGGCCCGGCGCCGGCACCGTAGCGGGCGGAGCCGGCCGTGCCCGCGATATACTGCACGCGCACTGCGCCGAACCGCGGCCCCCGCCGATGAATGCCGAGCTCTTTTCCGCCGCCATCCTGCTGCTGCTGGTCATCGACCCGTTCGGCAACATCCCGCTGGTCGTCGCCGCGATGCACAAGGTGCCGCCCGAGCGCCGGGTCCGCGTCGTCCTGCGCGAATGCGCCGCCGCCTATGTGATCCTGCTGGTGTTCATGGCCGGCGGCCACCGCTTCCTGCAGCTGATGCACCTGTCGGAAGTCTCGCTGACCATTGCCGGCGGCATCATCCTGTTCCTGATCGCGATCCGGATGGTGTTTCACCACCCGGACGGGATCTTCGGCGACCCGCCCGGCGGCGAGCCGTTCCTGGTGCCGCTGGCGGTGCCGTCGATCGCCGGCCCCTCGGCGCTGGCGACGGTGATGCTGATGGCCTCGCGCGACCCGGCGAACCTGGGCGCCTGGGTGACGGCGCTCACCGCCGCGATGCTGGTGACCACGATCGTGCTGGTCGGTGCGCACCGGCTGCAGGAAATCCTCGGCGAGCGCGCGATCGTCGCGCTGGAGCGACTGATGGGCCTCGTGCTCACGGCGCTGGCGGTCGAGATGCTGCTCTCCGGCGCGCGGACGTTCTTCGCCTCGCTGCCGCACTGAGGGGCGCCCGCCAACCTGACACCGGCCGGGATTCCCCGGCGAGGAGGCTTGCGAAATGACGAGCGCGGACAAGCGGCACGGCGAAGCCACCGGCGAATCGCTGGGCGATCTCGTTGCCATCCACGTCTGGGACTGGCCGGTCCGCCTGTTTCACTGGTCGATCGTCGCCTTGGTGGTGATCGCGGTCGTCACCTCCTACATCGGCGGCGACGCGAAGGAATGGCACATGCGCGCCGGTTACGGCGTTCTCGCGATGGTGCTGTTTCGCATCCTCTGGGGCTTTGCGGGCACGCGCCACGCGCGCTTCGCGAGCTTCGTGCGCGGACCGCGGACGGCCATCCGGTACGCCAGGTCGTTCGCCCGGCGCGCTCCTCAGGCAATGGTCGGCCACAACCCGCTGGGCGGCTGGTCGGTGATCGCGCTGCTGCTGGCTTTGCTGGTGCAGGCCGGGACTGGCCTCTTCGCCAACGACGACGTGCTGATGGAAGGCCCGTTGGTCAAGTTCATCAGCGACGCGCTGTCCGACCGGATCACGACACTCCACCATCTCAACGTCTGGGCGATCGGCATTCTGGTGGGCATGCACATCGCCGCGGTGATCTCGCATTGGATCGTCGCCAGGGAGAACCTCGTCCGTCCGATGCTGACCGGCAGGAAGCGCCTGCACCGGTCGCTGGAGCCGGAGGGCCTCGACAAGGTGCCGCACGTTCGCGCCATTGCGCTGCTGGCAGCGTCCGTCTTCACGGTATGGTGGACCGTCACCCGCCTCTGACGGTTGGCGCCGTGTCCTGCGTTGTGCAGTCGCACGGTGGCCTCAATGAACCAACAAAGAGAGTCGGGCCGACAGGCCCGGCTCCTTTATTGAAGACGACAGTCGCGACTACTTGCCGCGGAAGTTGTCGTGGCAGTTGTCGCAGCTCTTGGTCACGGCGCCGAACGCCGCCTTGATCTGGTCCATGTTGCCGGTCTGTGCGGCGGCGACGAGCTTCGGCGTCTCGGCCTGGAATGCCTCGGCCGCCTGCTTGAACCCGGCAGCGTTGCTCCACACCGCCGGCAGGGCCTTGGTCGGTGCGCCCGTGTCGGTCCCGGGGCCGAAGCCGTCCCAGGCCATCTTCGACAGTTGGTCGAGTCGCTGAGCGCGCAACAAAAAGGCCGCCTGGTCGTAGGGTGCCTTGCCCTGGACCATGGCCGCCATCGGCAGCACGTTCCACAGCTGGGCCTTGAAGATCCCCTGCCGGTATTGGATCGCCGTGTCGGGCTTGACCTGCGCGAATGCGGCGGTGGCAAACACGGTCGCGAGGGCGACCCCCAGTCCAAGCTTTACTGCCTTTTGCATCATCGTCTCCGGAAAACGAGAGGTTTGGGGTTCCGCCGACGGCGGCGGGCGGCATTGAAGCGCACTTTCGCGGCTTCGGCAAGTCTTTATCGTCAACACTCTATCGTCAACACGCGACGGGCCCGGACTATTCCCGGACGATTCCGGTTTTTCAGGCCGGCAGCAGCCAGCCGTCCTCTTTGCGCAC
>DATIUK010000125.1:0-2036 GCA_035466885.1 Casimicrobiaceae bacterium | reverse complement strand
TCGTGCGACGCGACGACGAGCGTCGCCCCGACGGCTCGCGCCTGCGCGCGCAGGAGGTCGAGCGTCGCCTGCGCGTGCGCGTCGTCGAGGCTGGCCGTCGGCTCGTCGGCGAGCAGCAGCGCCGGATGGTTGATGACCGCGCGGGCGACGGCGACGCGCTGTGCCTGCCCCTGCGACAGCTGCCGCGGCATCCGCCGCGCGAGGCCGCCGACGCCCATCGCCTCCAGCAGTCCGCGCGCGCGCGCCGGGTCGTCCGGCAGGCCGGCGAGGTAGCGCGCGAGCCGCAGGTTGCCGAGCACGTCGAGCGCGCCCACGAGATGGAGCCGCTGCGGGACGAGGCCGACGCTGCGGCCGCGCCAGCGATCGAGCGCCGCGCCGCGCAGGCTCGCGAGGTCGACGCCGCCGACCGCGACCCGACCGGCGGTCGGCACGGTGAGCCCGGCGAGGATGTGCAGCAGCGTCGTCTTGCCGCTGCCCGAGGGGCCCGCCACCAGCCAGTGCTCGCCGGCAGCGACCGACCACTGGTCGACGGCCAGCACCCGGGTGCCGCCGTAGCGGTGGTCGATGTCCTTCAGCTCGAACATGCGGCCCAGTTTACGCAACCGGGTTGCATGAACGCAACCACCGGCCCGGTCGCGTCGGCCGCTGGCGGCGTGGCGCGGGCAGCGCGCGGGGGATTCCCACGCCTGGGATGCCCGCGCGACGGGCGCGCCGCGGGGGTCAGCGCAGGTCCGCCATCTTCACGTGGTCCATGTCGGGGAACACCTGGTTCTCGCCGACCATGCCCCAGATGAACGTGTACGACTGCGAACCGACACCGGTGTGGATCGACCAGCTCGGGCTGATCACCGCCTGCTCGTTGCGCACGACGATGTGCCGGGTCTCCTGCGGCTGCCCCATCATGTGGAAGACGACGCCGTCGTCGTGCATGTTGAAGTAGAAGTAGACCTCCATCCGTCGGTCGTGCGTATGGCAGGGCATCGTGTTCCACAGGCTGCCCTCGGCGAGCTTGGTCATGCCCATCACCAGCTGGCAGGACGGCAGCACGTTGGGCACGATGAACTTGTAGATGGTCCGCCGATTGGAGGTCTTCGGGTCGCCGAGTGTCTCCGGCGACGCCTCGGCCAGCGTCACCTTGCGCGTGGGAAACGCGTGGTGCGCCGGCGCGCTGTTGTAGTAGAGCCGGGCCGGGCGGGCCGGATCGGCGCTGGCGAACTGCACGTCGCGCGCGCCCTTGCCGATGTAGAGCGCTTCCTCGGCCTTGACCTCGAAACGCGTGCCGTCGACAGTGACGACGGCGTCGCCGCCGATGTTGATCAGCCCGAGTTCGCGGCGCTCGAGGAAGAACGATGTTCCGGTGTGCTTGCCGAGATCCGCGGCGAACGCGAGCGGAGCGCCGGCCGGCGCGATGCCGCCGACGATGATCCGGTCGATCTGGCTGTAGGTCAGCGTGATCTCGCCGGGGACGAAGATCCGCTCGACGAGAAAGTGGCGGCGCAGGCCCGCCGTGTCGAGGCTGCGGGCGTGTTCGCTGTGTACCGGTTGGCGGATTTCCATGAAGTGGGTTTCCTGGCGGGGAGTGGAACGATCAACGGGAGGAAGGCGATCCGCGGCGCGCACCCGTGCGGTGCGCGTCGGCAAGCGCAAACGATACACGCGCGCGCTGGCCGCGGCAAAGACGACGCACCGCGGTCTTTACCAGTCGGAGGCCGTCTCGGTGGTCGGTGTCGATCGGCCGCGCTGCACTCGCCCTCTGGGCCGCGAACGCGCCGAGGCCGAAAGGCGCCTCAGAAGGTGTGAATGAATCCCGCGTGGCCGAGCAGACCGCCCAAACGGCCCCAATCAAGGCACAAAGCGCAGCCGTAGCCCCAGCTACGGCGAGCATTTGCAACGCAGAGTGGGGCCGTTTGGGCGGGATGAGCGGTCATGGGGGATTCGTTCACACCTTCTCATGCCTCGCGATAGTGCACGTCGCTCACCGCACGCAACCGCTCGGCCGCCTGCTCTGCCGTCAGGTCGCGCTGTGCCTCGGCCAG
>DATIUK010000124.1:0-5331 GCA_035466885.1 Casimicrobiaceae bacterium | reverse complement strand
TGCGTGGTCCCTGCTGGAATGGGCGCATGCGTCCCCCGCCCCGACTGCGCCTCGAGCCGCGACCATCGCGCCTGCTGCGCCGCTGGCTGTGCGGCGGCGCGCTGGCGACCGCCATGCTCGCCGCCGGTCTCCCGCTGCCCGGGTTGCTGCGGCTGGCACTGGTCCTCGTCGTGGCGCTCGTCACGTTGCGCGCCGCGCGCCTAACCCTGGGACGGGGCCTGCCCGCGATCGTCCACGTCGGCGCGGATCGTCGCCTCGCCGTCACCGGCCGGGACGGCTGCACGCGGCTGGGCAGCTTGTCGCCCGCGAGTCGCGCGGGCTTTCGCGCCACCACGCTGGTGTGGCGTCCCGACGCGCGGCCGGGCCGCCTGCCGCGCGTTGCCAAGACACTGCTGGTCTTGCCCGACATGCTCCCGCCGGAGGACTTCCGGCAGCTGCGCGTCCTGCTGCGCTACGGCCGGGGCGGCAGGAACGCCGCGGCCACCAGCGCGGTCTCCGCCGGGCGGCCGGCAAGCCAGGCGCTGCCGTCGTAGGCGCGGCCACTGTCCGCCTTCGATTGCCCGGCGACGAGGTAGAGGTAGAGCGGCACCAGCGCGTCGGGCAGCGGCAACGCGCTCTTGTCCTCGCCCGGATGCGTCAACATGCGCAGCGGCGAGCGGATCGGTCCCGGGATCACGGCATTGATGCGCAGGTTGGCGCGCTGGTCGGACTCGTCGGCAAGGGTCGCCGCCAGCGCCGTGAGCCCCGCCTTGCTGGCGCCGTATGCGCCCCAGTAGGCGCGCGGGTCGCGCGCACGGTGGTCGAGGGTGAAGACGACCGCAGCGTCCGGTGCTTCGCAGAGCAGCGGCAGCAGCGTTCGCGTGAGCAGCATCGGCGCGGCGAGATTGACCCGCAGCACCTTGAGCCAGGCGTCGAACGACTGGTGCTCGACCGGACCGAGCGATCCCAGCATCGCCGCGACGTGCACCAGCGCATCGAGGCGTCCGAGCTGCGCGCGCAAGGCCCCGACGGCTTGGCCGACCTCGTCGGGGCCGGCGGCTGCGAGGTCCAGCGGCAGGATCGTGGGCTCCGGCGCGCCTGCGGCCACGATCTCGTCGTAGAGCGCCTCCAGCCGGCGGACGACCCGGCCGTGCAGCACGACGGTTGCCCCCTGCGCCGCGAAGGCGAGGGCCAGCGCCCGGCCGAGGCCGCCGGACGCGCCGGTGACGAGGACGGTGCGACCGGCGAGATCGACCGCGGGGGTGCAACCGGGAGCGGGAAGAGGCATTGCGGCGAACGACGGCGAAAGCGACGAATGGGACGCGCCGCAGTGCGCGCGGCCCTCAAGCGGCAATGATAGCCGACGATCGCCCACTTCCTCCGGCTGCGGCGCCGCCGCCAGTCCGCCTTGCGCCCTGGGGTGGCGCGGTGCCCTGATGCACGGAGTCCGGAGCGCGGCCCTGCCGCAGCTGCCCGCAGGCAGCCGTCCCGCAGGCTGCTTGCCGCGCCGCCGCCGTTCGCCGATAATCCCCCGTTCGCGCTTGCTGCGCGAAACGATCAACGGCGGGTCGCCCCGCATTGCAGCGTCGTGAACCTGGTCAGGTCCGGAAGGAAGCAGCCACAGCGACTCACTGCAAGTGCCGGGGGAACGGCTCGCCACCCCATGCTGCGTCTCGCCCCGGTCCGAGGCGCCCCGGGCGCGGACTGCGACGGTGGCGCCCCGGCGCCCGGACGGCGAACCCGGGATTTCCGACCCACCTTCGCTCGCGGACGATGAGTTATCAGGTTCTGGCCCGCAAGTGGCGGCCCAAGGTCTTCGCCGAGCTCTCCGGTCAGGAGCACGTCGTCGAGGCGCTCACCCACGCGCTGGAGCGCGGGCGCCTGCACCACGCGTATCTCCTCACCGGAACCCGGGGTGTCGGCAAGACGACGATTGCGCGCATCCTGGCCAAGAGCCTCAACTGCGCCACCGGCGTCACCGCGACGCCCTGCGGCATCTGCCCGGCGTGCACCGACATCGACGCCGGCCGGTTCGTCGACCTGCTGGAGCTCGACGCGGCGTCGAACACCGGCATCGACAACATGCGGGAAATACTCGACAACGCGCGCTACGCGCCAACGTCGGGGCGCTACAAGGTCTACCTGATCGACGAAGTCCACATGCTGTCCAAGGCGGCGTTCAACTCGATGCTGAAAACGCTCGAGGAGCCGCCCGAACACGTGAAGTTCGTGCTGGCGACGACCGATCCGCAGAAGATCCCGATCACGGTTCTCTCCCGCTGCCTGCAGTTCAACCTCAAGCAGCTGCCGGCGCCGCTGATCGCCGAACGGCTGCGGTTCATCCTCGAGGCCGAAGGCATCGCCGCCGACGCGTCGGCGCTGGCGTTGATCGCCCGCGGCGCGCATGGCTCGATGCGCGATGCGCTGTCGCTGCTCGACCAGGCCATCGCTTACGGTGCCGGTGAGGTCCGCGACGCCGTCGTGCGCTCGATGCTCGGAACCGTCGACACCGACTATGCGTACCGGATCGTCGAGGCGCTGCTGGCGGGCGACGGCGCGGCGCTGCTCGCCGAGTGCGACGCGATGACCGCGCGCAGCATCGCGTTCGCCCCGGCGCTCGACGAGCTTGCTTCGCTGCTGCATCGAATCGCCATCGCCCAGGTCGTGCCGGCGGCGGCCGAGGCCTTCGCCGACGCCGAGCGGGTGACCGGATTCGCTGCCCGGATGCCGCCCGAGGAGGTCCAGCTCGGCTACCAGATCGCCGTCCAGGGCCGCGCCGACCTCGCGCTGGCCCCCGACGAGGCAATGGGTTTTTCGATGACGCTGCTGCGCCTGCTCGCGTTTCGCCCAGGTGGCGGCGCGCCGACGGCGGCGGGCGGCGACAAGGCGGCGCCGACCCCGGCCCCGGTGCCGCGCGCCCGGCCGGCAGCCGCCCCGAGGGCGGCGACCCCGCCGGTGGCCGGCCAGACGGCCCCGGAGGAGCCGGCGGCGCCGCGCGCCGGCACGCCGGGCGCCAGGCCCGCCGGGGGAGCTGGTGCCACCTCCGCCGAGGTGCACCCCGGCGCGACGCCGGCAGCCGAGCGCGTGCTCCGGCCGCTGCCGCTCGAAGCCGCGCAGTGGCCCGCCTTCGTGGCGGGGCTGAAGCTCACCGCCATCGCCGCCCAGCTCGCGGCGCAGACCGAGTTCCGCGGCCTCTCCGGCAACGTGCTGACCCTGGCGCTGCCGGCCACGCACAAGCATCTCGCCGACCGTGTCTACGCCGACAAGCTCAAGCAGGCGCTCGAAGAGACGACGGGGCGCAAGCTGCTGCTCGCCTTCGAGGTCGGAGCCGTGACCGAGGCGTCGCTGGCCGCGCGCGAACGACGCGAACGCGACGACGAGAAGGCGCGCAACGAGGCGCAGTTTCGCGCCGAGCCGTTCGTCCGCGACGTCCTCGAACGCTTCGACGCGACCATCCGCCCCGGCTCGATCAAGCCTGTTTCCTGAACCAGCACCGGCGCACGACCGCGCCGGCGCCGACCCGAGGAGTCGTCCCGATGATGAAGAACCAGCTTGCCGGCCTGATGAAGCAGGCGCAGCAGATGCAGGAAAACCTCAAGAAGGCGCAGGACGAGCTTGCGCAGACCGAGGTCGAGGGCCAATCCGGCGCAGGCATGGTCAAGGTCACGATGACCTGCCGCCACGATGTCAAGCGCGTGGCGATCGACCCGTCGCTGCTGGGCGAGGACAAGGACATGCTGGAGGACCTGGTCGCGGCGGCGATCAACGATGCCGTGCGCCGGGTCGAGACGACGACCCAGGAGAAGATGGGCGGCCTCACCGCCGGGATGCCGATGCCGCCCGGCTTCAAGCTGCCCTTCTGACGCGGCGATTCGGGGCTCGCCGTGGAACGTCCGCTGGAACTGCGCCCGGTGCCGCTGGGCGAGCCGGTGTCGAGTCTCGACGAGCTCGCGCGGGCGCTGCGCTGCCTGCCCGGCGTCGGCCCCAAGGCGGCGCAGCGGATGGCGCTGCAGCTGCTGCAGCACGACCGCGACGGCGCGCAGCGCCTGGCGCGCGCGCTCGACGCCGCGACCCGGCTCGTCCGCCACTGCGAGCGCTGCAACACGTTCACCGAGGAGGAAGTCTGCGCCCTGTGCCGTTCGCCGCGGCGGGACCCGGGGCTGCTCTGCGTGGTCGAGACGCCGGCCGACCTCATGATGATGGAGCAGACGCAGGCCTACGGCGGGCTCTACTTCGTGCTCATGGGCCGGCTTTCGCCGCTCGACGGCATCGGGCCCCGGGAGATCCGCCTCGAGCGGCTCCTGAAGCGCGCGACCGACGGCACCGTGCGCGAGGTCCTGCTCGCGACCAATTTCACCAACGAGGGCGAGGCGACGGCGCACACCATCGGCGAGCTGCTGACCGCGCGGGGACTTGCCGTCACCCGGCTCGCCCGCGGCGTGCCGGTCGGCGGCGAGCTCGAGTACGTCGACGCCGGGACGCTGGCGCAGGCGGTGCGCGAGCGCCGCGCCTTCGATCGCTGACGCAGGAACCGCGCGCTGCCCATTGCGCGCGGCCGCTTCGGGGTAGTACTCTCGCCGGCGGATGCACGCGGGTGCACACGGAGAAGATCATGCTGGTGAGCGAAATACTCCGCATCAAGGGGACCGTGCTGTACACGACGCGGCCGGACACGCCGGTGCTCGACGCCATCAAGGCGATGGCGCAGCACGACATCGGCTCGCTGGTCGTGATGGACCGCGGGCGGATGGCCGGGCTCATCACCTTCGCCGAGGTGCTGAAGATGCTCGCTGAGCGGGAGGGTGTTCTGGGGGCGATGGCGGTCAGCGACGTGTACGATTCCGCGCCGCTGACGGCCGAGCCGGGGCTCGACGTGATGGAACTGCGCCGGGTGATGCTCGAACGGCACGCCCGCTACGTTCCGGTGATGGACGGCGGCACGCTGGCGGGGGTCGTGTCGTTCCACGACGTCGCCAAGGCGGTCTACGAAGAGCAGAGCTTCGAGAACCGGATGCTCAAGAGCTACATCAAGGACTGGCCCGACGAGGGCGCCGGTCGCTGAGGTCTCTCGCGCCGGCGCTCAGCGGCCGGTCTTGCGCGGCGCCGATGTCGCCTGCGTCGCCTGCAGGATGAAGATCGCCGGGCGCTTCGCGTAGCGCGCAACGTCGCGCCGGCGCCAGTCGGCCACCGTCAGCGTCTCGATCGACTCGGTTGCCGTCGTGAGGTCGACGGCGACGCACAGCCGGGTGTCGGGACGGCAGTGCGCCGCCACCGCACCGAGCATCGCCTCGTTCCGGTACGGCGTCTCGATGAACGCCTGCGCCTGTCCGTCGCGCGCCGACTCCGCCTCCA
>DATIUK010000123.1:0-2586 GCA_035466885.1 Casimicrobiaceae bacterium | reverse complement strand
CACCGGGCTCTACCTCGGTGCGCTGCCCACGGCAGTCGCCGCGCTGGTCGTCGGCGTCGCGCGGGTCGAGCTCGGCGGGCCGGGTGTCGTCACCGGGCTCCTGATCGTCGCGGTGTCCGCGCTCACCGGGCTCGCGTTGCGGCGTTGGCGCGCGCCGGAGGCGGTCGCGTATCGCTGGACCGAGCTCCTGGGTTTTGGCTCGCTGGTCCACGTGCTCGCGCTGGCGACGGTCGTCGCCCTGCCGGCGTCGACGATCGCGTCGACGATCTCCGCCGCGGTGATCCCGGCGCTGGCGATCGGTCCGCTGGCGACGATGGCGCTCGGGCTCATCCTCAACTACCGGTTGCGCCAGCAGCGGGCCGAGGGGGCGCTGCGCCTGTCGGAAGCGCGGCTGAGGAGCGTCAATGAGAACGCGCCCGACATCATCGTCGAACTCGACGCTGCCGGGTCCATCCGGTACATGAACCGGGTGCTGCCGGGCTATGCGCCTGAAGCCGTCCTCGGCCACGACTTCCGCGAGTGGGCGCCGCCGGAGTTCCATCCGGTGATGCGCGCGGCGCTGGAGCAGGTGTTCGTCGAGCGCGAGCCCGCGGCCTACGAGGCGCGCGGCGCGGGCGCCGACGGCGAGTGGCGGTGGTACTCGTCGCGACTGTCGCCGGTCATCGTGGCCGGCGAGGTGCAGGCGGCGATTCTGGTCACCCGCGACATCACCCGCGAGCGCCTCGCGAGCGACGCGCTGCGCGACAGCGAGCGGATGTTCCGCGCCGTGCTGGCGACGGCGCTGGACGGGTTCTGGATCGTCGACCTCGACGGCCGGCTGATCGACGTCAACGAGGCCTACCTGCGGATGTCCGGCTACTCGCGCGAGGAGTTCCTGCGGCTGTCGGTGACCGACGTCGTGGTGGGTCAGAGCGCTGAGGACGTCGCGGCGCGGACGCAGCAGTGCATCCGGGACGGCGGCATGCGTTTCGAGACGCGGCATCGTCGTCGCGACGGCCGCGAGTTCGCCGCCGAGGTGAACGCATCGTACTCTCCGGTCGACGGTGGCCGGCTGTTCGTGTTCGTCCGTGACGTGGGCGCGCGCAAGCGGGCCGAGGAGATCGTGCGCACCCGCCTGGCACTTGCCTCGCTCGTGCGCCAGGGGCCGCTCACGGCCGCGCTCTCGGCCGGCGTTGACGCCGCCGTCGGCATCACCGGCAGCCGGCGCGGCGCGTTCCGTCTCGTCGCCGGTGACGGCCGGACGGTGCCCGGAGCGGAACCGGGCCGGGGCGGGGCGGACGGGAGCGGGGAGGCGGCGCTTGCCGGACTGCCTTCGCGCGGTGCGCTCCGGTGTTCGCCCTCGGGTCGTCCCTCCGCGCTCACGGTGCCCGTGCGGCGCGGCGGCGACGCGGTGGCCGTGCTCGAGCTCGAGGGCAAGGAGGAGGGCTACGGCACCGACGACGTCGCGGCGGCCGAGGAGCTCGCGACGATGCTGTTGGACGCGGCCGACCGCGGCCGCGACGACGACCGCCTGCGCCAGGCGGCCGCGGTGTTCGAGAACACGCGCGAGGGCGTGATGATCACCGACGGTTCGCAGCGGATCCTGATGGTCAACCGGGCCTTCTGCGAGCTGACCGGCTACAGCGAGCGCGAGGCGTTGGGCCGCACCCCGGAGCTGCTCAAGTCGGGACGGCACGACCGCGAGTTCTACGCGGAGATCTGGCGGTCGGTGAAGACGACGGGGCACTGGCAGGGCGAGATCTGGAACCGCCGCAAGAGCGGCGAGACCTATCCGGAGCTGCTGTCGATCAGCGCGGTCGGCAGCGTCGAGGGCGGCGACGCCCGCTACGTCGGCGTGTTCGCCGACATCTCCCGGCTGAAGGCGTCCGAGGCCAAGCTCGAGCACCTCGCGCACCACGATGCGCTGACCGGGCTGCCGAACCGCCTGCTGATGATGCACAACCTGCGCCGGGCGATCGAGAAGTCGCGCCGCTCGCAGCGCGTCGTCGCGCTGCTGATGCTCGACCTCGACCGTTTCAAGGACGTCAACGACACCTTCGGGCACCTGGCCGGCGACGAACTGCTGCAGCAGGTCGCGCTGCGGCTCACCGAGCGGCTGCGCGGCGCCGACATGCTGACGCGGCTGGGCGGCGACGAGTTCACCGTGCTGCTCGAGGATCTCGCCCGACCCGGCGACGCCGCGCGGGTGGCCCGCGACATCGTCGAGCTCCTGGGCGAGCCGTTCCACCTCGAGGGCGGCATCGACGTGCGCATCGGCGCCAGCATCGGCATCAGCCTCTTCCCCGAACACGCCGAGACCGCGGAGATGCTGCTGCAGCAGGCGGACACCGCGCTCTACCGCGCCAAGGACGACGGCCGCGGCTGCTTCAAGTACTACTCCGACGACCAGACCTACGCGGCCCGCGAGCGCGTCGACCTCGAGCGGCGGCTGCGCCGGGCGCTCGAGCAGGGCGAGTTGCGCGTGTTCTACCAGCCGCTGGTCGACATCGCCAGCGACCGCGTCGTCGGCGCGGAGGCGCTGCTGCGCTGGCAGGATCCGGAGCTGGGACTCATCGCACCCGCGCGCTTCATCCCGGTCGCCGAGGA
>DATIUK010000122.1:0-7731 GCA_035466885.1 Casimicrobiaceae bacterium | reverse complement strand
GGTAGGTCAGGGTGACGATCTGCCCGGCGTAGGACGGGTCGGTCAGGATCTCCTGGTAACCGGTCATCGAGGTGTTGAAGACGACCTCGCCGGCCGAGAAGCCCTCGCTGCCGATCGCGCGGCCGCGGAAGACCGTGCCGTCGGCCAGGGCGAGGATGGCGGGAACCGCGGCAGGCAGCAGCGCGGGCCGGGCAGGAGCGGCGGAAGACAGGGGCATGGCGAGTCGGACGTAACGTTGGTGCCGGTCGGACGGGCACGACGACAGGAACCGGAGCGGGTGCTGACGTGCGAAGCGGGAACGCCCGGAGGGGTCCGTTCCCGCTTTTAGGCCCCCGATTATACCGGTGGGCGCGGTGGCCGGCAATTCGGCCCGCCCGCGTGCCCGCGTCGCGGGGGTCAGTTCAGACCGAGCACGTCCTTCATCGTGGCGAGGCCCGGACGCCCCGCCGCCCGGCGCTGGGCGACATAGCGCGCAGCCCGCAGCGCCCCGCCGGCGAAGTTCTCGCGCGAGGTGGCGCGATGGGAAATCTCGACCCGCTCGCCGGTGCCGGCGAAGATCACCGTGTGCTCGCCGACGACGTCGCCGCCGCGCAGCGCGGCGAAGCCGATGGTCCCGGGAGCGCGCTCCCCGGTGACGCCCTCGCGCGCGTAGACGGCGCAGTCGGCCAGCGCGCGCCCGCTGCCGCGGGCCGCCGCCTCGCCCAGTCCGAGCGCCGTGCCGGACGGCGCGTCGATCTTGTGGCGGTGGTGCATTTCCACGATCTCGATGTCGTACGCGGGGCCCAACCGCCGCGCCGCTTCCTCGACGAGGCTCAGCAGCACGCTGACGCCGACGCTCATGTTGGGCGCGAAGACGATCGGGATGGCCGCTGCGGCGGCGGCGATCGTCGCCTTCTGCTCGGCGTTGAAGCCGGTGGTGCCGATCACCATCGCGCAACCGGAAGCCACACAGGCCGCCAGGTGCGCGAGCGTCCCCTCGGGCCGCGTGAAGTCGATCAGGACGTCGGCGGCGCGCACGGCGGCCCCGACGTCGGCCGTCACCACGACGCCGGTCGGGCGCCCGGCGTGGGCACCCGCATCGCGACCGATCAATGCGCTCGCCGGCACGTCGATCGCGGCGGCCAGCGTCAGCGCCGGGTCGGCCAGCGTGGCACCGATCAGCGCCTGGCCCATCCGGCCGCCTGCGCCGGCGATGGCGACCCGGACTCCGGTCAAAGGCGTCCCCACAGGTCCCGGAGCCAGCCCAGGAACCCCGGGTCCTCGGCCGACGGGATGTGTCCCATCGACTTGTCGAGCGTCGCACGGTTGACCTCTGCCATCGACGGCGGCGCCTCGTCGCCCTGCCACCAGGCAAGCGCGTCGCCGTTGAAGAAGACCGTGAACGCCCGGTGCTCCACGACCTTGCCCTGGCGGGCGAACTCGTAGACGTAGTCCCAGCGGTCGTCGCGGAACGCCGAGGTGATGAGCGGCGTGCCGAGGGTCGAGCGCACCTGCGCGCGGGTCTGCCCTTCCTTCAGCTTGGCGACCATGTCGGCCGTCAGGTAGTTGCCCTGGTTGATGTCGATCTTGTAGACGCCGAGCGAGCGCACCACCGGGACGTAGGTCTCGACCGCGGCGCAGCCGGCGGCGGCGAGCGCCACGACGGCGATCACGGGGAGCAGCAGCGCGCGACGGAAACCGGAGTGAAGGACGGGCGGCAAGGCTGGTCGGACCCGCAAGGGGCCACCTGGTTGCGAATAATTGGCTATTATAGCCCGGTGGCGCCGCCGTCTTGCCACCGCATGCCCGCCACCGAGCCAGGATGCCCGACCTCGAGATGACCTCGCCCAACGACCTCAAGAACGCCGGCCTCAAGGCGACGCTGCCACGGCTCAGGATCATCAATCTCTTCGAGACGTCGAAGCTGCGCCACATGACGGCCGAGGACGTCTATCGGCAGCTGCTGTCGGAAGGCATCGACATCGGGCTGGCCACGATCTACCGCGTGCTCACGCAGTTCGAGCAGGCGGGACTCCTCGTCCGTCACCACTTCGAGTCGGGCAAGGCGGTCTTCGAGCTCGATCAGGGCCAGCACCACGACCACATCGTCTGCCTGACCTGCGGCCGCGTCGAGGAGTTCTGCGACGCGGACATCGAGAAGCGGCAGCAGCGGATCGCCCGCGACCGCGGCTTCGAGATCCGCGAGCACGCCCTGTATCTCTACGCCGAGTGCGTCAAGCCGCAGTGCCCGCACCGCAAGGCGGGCAGCAACTAGCGGCGTTTCCCGCGCGTCAGCGCTCGCCCTCCGCGGCCCGGCGGGCGCCGTCGCGGCGATTGAAGTCGCGCAGCCGGAACCCCAGCAGCCAGAGCGCCGCGAAGTACACGGCGCCGCCGCCGGCGCAGATCAGCGCCAGCCGCGCGACGCGCTGGCCGAGCGTCGCGCCGATCCAGTCGGCCGGGGTGCCGGCCGCTGCGGCCAGCACGCCGGCGAGGACGCCCAGCGCCACGGCGAGCCGAGCGCCGAACTGCAGCCAGCCCGGACCTGGCCGGTAGATGCCGCGCCGCCGCAGGCCCCAGTAGAGAAGGCCCGCATTGAGGCAGGCGCCCAGCGACGTCGCCAGCGTGAGGCCGGCGTGCCCGATCCGGTGCATCAGGAGGAACGCCAGCGTCTGCGCAAAGAGCACCGTCCCCAGCGCGATCTTCACCGGCGTCTTCATCATCTGGCGCGCGTAGAAGCCGGGGGCCAGGATCTTCACCAGGACGAGCCCGATCAAGCCGACGCTGTAGCCCAGCAGCGCATCGCGGGTCTGCAGCACGTCGTTGGCGGTGAAGCGGCCGTACTGGTACAGGGTCGCGATCAGCGGCACGGCGAGCAGCCACAGCGCCACCGCGGCCGGCAGCGCCAGCAGGAACGCGAGCCGCATGCCCCAGTCGAGCAGCGACGAGTACTCGTCCGGATCCGCGTCGGCGTGGTGGCGCGCGAGCAGCGGCAGCAGCACCGTGCCCAGCGCGACGCCCAGCAGCGCCGTCGGGAACTCCATCAGGCGGTCGGCGTAGGTGATCCAGGACACGCGCCCGTCGCCCAGCGACGCCGCGAGCTGGGTGTTGATCAGCGCCGAGATCTGCGCCGCGGAGACACCCAGCACTGCCGGCCCCATCGCCAGCAGGACCCGCCGCACGCCCGGGTCGCGCCAATCGAATCGCGGCGTCGGCAGCATGCCGATCCTCCACAGCGGCCGGACCTGCAGCGCGAGCTGCGCGACACCGCCGATCAGCACGCCCCAGGCCAGCGCCAGGATCGGCGGCTCGCAGTACGGAGCGAGGAACAGCGCGGCGCCGATGATCGACAGGTTGAGCAGCACCGGAGTGAACGCGGGAATGGCGAAGCGGTGGAAGACGTTCAGCACGCCGCCCGCGAGCGAGACCAGCGACACGAACAGCAGGTACGGGAACACGATGCGGATCATCTGCGCGGTGAGCTCGACCTTGCCGGGCGTCCGCTCGAAACCCGAGGCCAGCGCGTAGACGAGCCAGGGCGCGGCCAGCACGCCGATGGCGGTGACCGCGAGCAGCGCGATCGCGAGCAGCGTGCCGACGCGGCTCATGAGTTCGCGCGTCGGCCCCTCGCCCCGCTGCCGGTGGTACTCGGCGAAGATCGGGACGAACGCCATCGAGAACGCGCCCTCGGCGAACAGCCGCCGCAGGATGTTCGGCAGGCGGAAGGCGACCTCGAACGCGTCCATCTGCACGCCGGCGCCGAACGCGGTCGCCTTGATGCTCTCGCGGACGAGCCCGGTGACGCGCGAGAGCAGCGTCATTCCCGAGACCGTGGACAGCGTCCGCAGCAGGCTCATCGCCGCCGGCCCCCTCGGCGCCGTCGGGCGGGGCCGGCCGCGGCGGCGGGCAGGCGGGGCGGTACGGGTTCGCGAGCGGGCATCGGGGCGGTCGGGCGGGCGTGGTGGTGCCGCTGCGGGCCCCCTGCGGCAGACGCTTCCCGGGGGGCCGGTATTGCATGAACGTCGGCAAAGTGCTATTATGCTTGGTCTTTCTCGGCACCTCCAGAACAAGGATTCAGAACCATGGCGAATTCCGCCCAAGCCCGCAAGCGCGCCCGCCAGGCGACCGCGACCAACGCGCGCAATTCGAGCCTCCGCTCGACGCTCCGCACCGCGGTCAAGAAGGTGAAAAAGGCCATCGCCGCCGGCGACAAGGCCGCCGCTGCGCAGCAGATGCAGGCCTCGCAGGCGGTGATCGACCGCATCGCCGACAAGAAGATCGTGCACAAGAACACCGCGTCCCGCACCAAGTCGCGGCTGGCGCAGGCCATCAAGGCGATGGCCTGAACGATCGCGTCGCCCGCAGTCCGGAAGGGCGCCCCTGCGGCGCCCTTTTTCTTGCGCGAGCCCCTGTCCCCCGCCTGACCGTCGATCCCTGGCCGGCCGGCGCCGGGTCGGACCGCGACGCGCGCTAGACCGGCTCGCGCGGCTCGGCGACGGGCTTTGCCGCCGGCCGCGCGACCGGCGGCGGCGAGAGCGCGTCCGGATGTGCCATCGCACCCGACGCGAATGCCGTCTGCAGCTCGTTGTCGCGGGCGAAGCCCAGCAGGAAGTGGTAGAGGCGCGGCTCCAGCGCCTCGAGCGTCTGGCCGACGATCACCGCCTTGACACCGCGAATCGAGACCGGGCGCACGAACGGCGAGTACGACAGCTTCTGGTCGTGGCCGAACGCCGAGGTGAGCCCCGCGAGACGCTCCGCCCAATCGCTGGGCCGGAACGCGCGCCCTTCGCGGGTGATGCCCCAGATGACGACGTCGAGACCTGCGGTGCCCATCGTGTTTGGAAGGTAGGCAATTCGCAATTCCCGCGTCGGGAACCGCGGCGCCGATTGTAGCACCGCCCCGCGGACGCCCTGCCGGGCTCAGCCCGGGCGGCCGTCCGCACGCGGTCGCCGGTCGACCGGCGCGTACCGGATCGCCCACGGCAGCACCGCGATGCACCAGACCAGCGCGACGCCCGCCGCGAGGCCCTAGCGCCCGGGCACGAGGTCGCCGCGGCCCCGTCCGCTGACGGCATCGGCGTCGACCTGCTAAACTGCTTGCCAATCAATCGTCTATATTGCCACCGCCCACTTTCGGGTCTGCCATGACCAGCGTCGCACCCCGCCATTACCTGCAGTTCTCGAGCTTCGATCGCGCCGACTACGATTACCTGTTCGAGCGCATCCGCTGGATCAAGCAGCGCTTCAAGCGCTACGAGCTCTACCAGCCGTTGCGCGACCGCACGCTGGCGATGGTGTTCGAGAAGGCGTCGACGCGCACCCGGGTGTCGTTCGAGGCGGGGATGAACCAGCTGGGCGGGATCGCGATCAACCTCAACCGCCACGACACGCAGCTCTCCCGCGGCGAGCCGATCGAGGACGTCGCCCGCGTCATCTCGCGGATGGTCGACGTGGTGATGATCCGCACCTTCGAGCAGACGATCATCGAGCGATTCGCCGCGCACTCGCGGGTCCCGGTGATCAACGGCCTCACCAACGAGCACCATCCCTGCCAGATCCTCGCCGACGTCTACACCTACGTCGAGCACCGCGGCGCGATCACCGGGCGCACCGTGGCGTGGATCGGCGACACCAACAACATGCTGACGAGCTGGCTCGAGGCGGCGCAGATCTTCGACTTCAAGGTCAACGTCTCGACGCCGCCGGGGTACCAGATCGCGGAAGACCGGGCCCGCGCGCTGTCGCGGCGCCACTACGAGGCGTTCGCCGACCCCGATGCCGCGGCGCGGGGCGCCGACCTCGTCACGACCGACGTGTGGACCAGCATGGGCTTCGAGGCCGAGAACGAGGCGCGCAAGCGCGACTTCGCCGACTGGATGGTCGACGCGGAAATGATGCGCGGCGCAAAGCCGGACGCGCTGTTCATGCACTGCCTGCCGGCGCACCGCGGCGAGGAAGTCAGCGCCGAGGTGATCGACGGCCCGCAAAGCGCGGTCTGGGACGAGGCGGAGAATCGCCTGCACGCGCAGAAGGCGCTGCTCGAGTACCTCGTCTGCGGCCGCGTCAGTCCCGGCTGATCGCGCATCGCGACCTCTGCGGCGGAGGGGCCGGCCGGAGCGGCCGCTGCTGCGATAGCCTGCTGCGGCCAAAGCTCGCGCCTGCCACGGCACGCTGCCGACGACCTGCCACCAATTTCGATCCGCCACTCTTGGGAGCACTTTCGATGAACCGTTTCCTGACCCGCCTTCTCGCCGCCGTCGCGGCGGCCCTGACCCTCACCCCCGCCGTCGCGCAGACCTGGCCGGAGCGCCCGCTGCGGATCGTCGTCGCCGCGCCGGCCGGCAGCTCGCTCGACGTGCTGGCGCGGGTGATCGGCGACCGGCTCAAGGATCGGATCGGGCAGCCCGTGATCGTGGAGAACAAGCCGGCGGCCGGCGGCACCGTGGCCACCGGCGAAGTCGCCAAGTCGGCGCCCGACGGCTACACGATGGTGCTCTCGTTCAACGGCCCGCTCGCCTTCGGCCCGCTGCTGCAGAAGCTGCCCTACGACGTGCAGAAGGACCTCGCGCCGGTGATCATCACGTCGAGCCAGCCCAACGTCCTCGCGGTCAACGCCCAGCTGCCGGTGAAGACCGTGCAGGAGCTGGTCGCCTACGGCAAGGCCAACCCGGGCAAGCTTAACTACGCTTCGGTCGGCAACGGCAGCTCGTCGCACCTCAACATGGAACTGCTGAAGTCCGTCTCCGGGCTCGACGCCGTCCACGTGCCCTTCAACGGCTCGCCGCCAGCGGTCACGGCCACGGTCCAGGGCGAGACGCAAATGATGTTCGCCGTCATGCAGCCGCTGCAGGCGCAGGTCCAGGCCGGCACGCTGCGCGCGATCGCGGTGACGACCGCCAGGCGCTTCCCGCTGCTGCCGGACCTGCCGACGATCGCGGAGTCCGGTTACCCCGGCTTCGAGGCGCTGGCCTGGAACGGCCTGCTGGTGGCTGCGGCAACGCCGCGCCCGATCGTGCTCCGGCTCAACGCCGAGATCAACGCCATCATGAAGCAGCCGGACGTGCTGAAGAAGATGAACGAGGCCGGATTCGACCTCGTCGGCGGCACGCCCGAGGATTTCGGCCGCCTGATCGCCGGCGAGACCGAGAAGTGGGCGCCGGTGATCCGCAAGGTCGGCCTCAAGGTCGAATGACGCCGGCGGCGCGAGTCGCCGCCGACCGCCGCCCCTCCCCCCACCCCACACGGATCAAACCATGCCGTCGTTCGACATCATTTCCGAAGTCAACCAGGTCGAGGTCAGGAACGCCGTCGACCAAGCCAACAAGGAGCTCTCGACGCGCTTCGACTTCAAGGGCTCCGACGCCCGGGTCGAGCAGGCCGAGAAGGTCCTGACGCTCTACGCCGACGACGACTTCAAGCTCGCGCAGGTCACCGACATCGTCACCGGCAAGCTGACCAAGCGCGGAGTCGACATCCGCGCCCTCAAGTACGGCGACGTCGAGAAGATCTCGGGCAACAAGGTGAAGCAGGCGGTGACGCTGCGCGTCGGCATCGAGCAGGAGCTGTCGAAGAAGATCGTCAAGCTGATCAAGGACAGCAAGATGAAAGTGCAGGCCAGCATCCAGGGTGACACCGTGCGCGTCACCGGCAAGAATCGCGACGACCTGCAGGATGCCATCGCCTTTATCAGGAAATCCATCACCGACTTCCCGCTGCAATACCAGAATTTCCGCGATTAGGCTTGCCGGAGACAGG